>CAZHZB010000018.1:2532-11454 GCA_964537045.1 uncultured Candidatus Bathyarchaeia archaeon
CGGAGTGTTCTCTACTCCCGGCCAGAGTCTCTGAGTGCCTATCTGTCCTTCCAAGATTCTTTCAAGAGCAACACCCTCCTTCACGAATAGGCAACCTGTCCCGCGAGGACCAAGTACCTTGTAGCTGCTGACAGTTGCTAGATCCACATCCAAAGATTTCACATCGAAGGGAGTCTTGCCGTATGCGTCGGAAGCGTCCGTGTGAAAAACCACTTCTGAATTCTTGTCTCGAACTATCTTCACCGCCTCTTTGATTGGTTGGATCGTGCCTATTTCATGATTCACAGCAGACAAGCTGACTATCGCTGTTTCGTGGGTTACAACTTCACTAAGCCGGTCCAAGCTCAGGAAACCTTCATGGTCAACCGGAATCTTCGTAATGTTGAAGCCCTTTTTCTGGAGCAGTTCAGCAACTTGGAGGACGCTGATAGGTTCGATCTCGGAGATAACAATGTTCTTGCGTTTCTCTTTCAAAGGTAGGGCTGTTCCCATGATCGCAAGATTGTTGGCCTCTGTTTCTCCTGGTGTAAAGTTCACTTCCTCGAGGTTTTTGCATCCGAGTGTGGAGGCTATTTTCTGTGATGACTCCATTATTGTTTCGAAAGCTTCCCAACCTGGTTTGTGAGTCAAAGTTGGGTTGCCATATGCGATTTGGCTGTAGTACGGTAACATTGCGTCTACAACTTCCTTTGGAACGGGCGTGGAATTTTCTAGATCAAGGTAGACTTCACGTTTCAGTCCGTTATGGGCCTTCAGAAGTGCTTTGACGTTTTCAACCATCGCAACTCAGCTCCCGTACATGTTGTTCGGTTCTAGTACTCACTCTTCCTAATAGAAAAATGTAACCCAAAATGCGAAACTTTTCGCGCACGTAACGCTTTAAACTGTCTCAGCAATAATGCTGTTGTAACACTGGGAGATAGGCGCATACACGTGAAAGTTGCCGATTTATCGATACCAGACTCGGTCAAAGAGCTAGTCATCAGATCAGGAATAGTTGAACTTTACCCTCCGCAAGAAGAAGCGATTAAAGCTGGAGCACTTGACGGGAAAAATCTGGTTCTAGCGAGCCCCACTGCCTCTGGCAAGACACTCATAGCCGAGTTCTGCGCCCTCAAACACATTCTGGAAAGAAATGGAAAAGTCGTCTATCTCACGCCGCTGAGGGCTTTGGCAAACGAAAAGTTTGACGAATTCGGAAAATACACCACAATCACAAAGAAAGATGGTAGAAGAATCAGGGCAGGAATCAGCACCGGCGACTTTGACGGCACAGATCCCTGGCTGGAAAGGTATGATGTGATCATAACAACAAACGAAAAAGCTGATTCACTTCTGAGACATAGGGCAAAATGGATGGATGAAATATCGCTTGTCATAGCCGATGAGGTCCACCTGCTGAATGATGCCGAACGTGGACCAACACTGGAAGTGGTGTTGGCACGGCTCATGCAGGTCAACCCTGACATTCAAATCCTAGCTTTAAGTGCAACGATAAACAATGTCGACGAAATCGCAGAATGGCTCAAAGCAGAACACGTCACCACCGAATGGCGCCCCGTCTCCCTAAAAGAAGGAGTATTGCAACACGATGAAATCCAGTACAAGGATGGCGACGCCCGCAAAATAGAGAGGAAGACCGGGGACCCGACCATAAACTTGGCCCTGAACACGGTGAAAACGGGCGGTCAAGCACTCATTTTCTCATCAACCCGCAAAAACGCTGTGACCATGGCGAAGAAGGTGGGAGGCGAAATCGTAACCGTTCTGTCTAAACCTGCGAGACGCTCTCTTGAGCATGAGGCCGAAAGGATTCTCTCTACTGGTGAGAGAACACGACTTGGCGAGTCTTTGGCAGAACTAGTAAAATGCGGGACGGCCTTTCATCACGCAGGCTTGAGCGGAGGGCATAGGAGAATCATCGAAGATTCTTTTCGCGCTGGAAAAATCAAGATTCTGACAGCTACACCAACGCTGGCTTTCGGCGTCAACCTGCCCGCCAGAACAGTGATAATTCAGGACTACAGGCGCTATGAGGCTGGATATGGTTACTACCCCATCAGCGTGCTAGAGTACAAGCAAATGGCTGGCAGAGCGGGACGACCGAAATATGACAAAACAGGCGAAGCTATACTCATAGCCAAAACCAGTGACGAAGCAGACTACTTGGTGCAAAGTTACATCCTCGCAAGACCAGAACGAATTTGGTCGAGACTGGCAGTTGAGAGAATAATGCGGTCGCATGTGCTTGCCACAATCGCAGCGGACTTTGCACATACAGAAAATGGCATTTACGAATTCTTTGGAAGAACCTTCTACGCTCATCAATACGACATAGACGCCATCAAAAGCATAGTTGCGAAGATCCTCAAGTACTTGTACGATGAGGAAATGATCGAAGTCTTCAGCGACAACATCAACGCCACAAAGTTTGGAAAACGCATCAGCGAACTCTACATAGACCCTGTTTCAGGGGTAATAATCCGCGGCGCATTGAAAAAGAAGACTGAATACTTGACGGACATCAGTCTTCTCCACATGATCGCACACACGCCAGACATGGGACCAGTTCTGCGCCCCTATTCAAATGAAATAGATCAAATATCACTGTTCATGGAAGAACACAGACAAGAATTTCTTTTCACGCCCCCTGCAGAATGGGAAGACAACATTGGCTATGAACAGTTTCTCGGCGAAGTAAAAACAGCTATGACACTCAACGCTTGGATTGACGAAATGAGTGAAGATTGGCTGATGGACAGATTCAGAGTGCAGCCCGGTGACCTCTACAGAACGCTTGAAAGCGCTAAGTGGTTGCTTCACGCAACACACGAACTGGCCATTCTTTTCAGCAACAAAGAGATTCTACCCTTGACTCATGAAGTGGAACAGAGAGTCGAAAAAGGAGTCAAAAAAGAACTACTGCCATTGGTGAAACTTGAGGGAGTCGGAAGGGTTCGTGGACGAATACTATTCAACTCGGGTTTCAAAACGATTGAGAACATCAAAAACGCTAAGGTTGAAGAGTTGACCAACCTGCCGTTGATCGGGCCGAAACTGGCTAAGAGAATCAAGGAACAAGTTGGAGGCTTCGTGAAGAAAGAGACTTGGGAGAGACTGGAAAAACAGAACGAGTGGAAACAAAGGGCGCTGACAGAGTACTGAAAAAAGATTTTGCAGCGCTTGACGTTGGCCGCTAGGAGATAGGGGGAGGGGGTTTTTTGCTGAGAATTCAGCCAAAAAAGGGAAAGACTTCAACAGTGCTACTGCCGGGCCTTGCGCTCCTTCACGGTGCTTTTGACAACCAAGTCCACCTGTTTGACAGCCGTGCCCAAATAGTTCCGAGGATTCAAGGTTGCCTTGATCTCCTTCTCACTCAGTTTTCCACTGATCGTTTTGTCTTTCATCAGGACATCTTTCAAAGGCTTCTTTTCAAGCTCGCTCTTTATCGTCAGTTTCCTCAGAAGCTCATGTGCGGTTTGCCGGCTCATGCCCTTGATAGTCAAAACAATCATCACGGCTTCGGACATGAAACGTCCTTGAGTCACTGCCATGTTTTTCAGCATTCGTTTTTCATCGACGCGCAGAGTGTCCACTATGTTGGTCATCAGAAACAGCAGGTAGTCCGTGAGAATGCATGTCTCGGGGAGCAGAAAACGCTCGGTCGAAGATTGAGTGAGGTCTCGTTCATGCCAAGTCGTCACGTCTTCTAGCGCGGGCACAACGAGGCTTCTCACGATCCGTGCTAAACCGCATACTCGTTCGCACAACTCAGGATTTCGCTTCTGAGGCATAGTAGAGCTGCCAACTTGTTTGCCCGGTTCAAAATACTCAAACATCTCACCGATCTCGGTTCTCTGCAACTCCCGAATTTCAGTGGCAAAATTCTCTAGCGAAGACGAAATCAGAGCCAAAACGCAGGCAAGTTCAGCATGGCGATCCCTCTGAACTATCTGAGTTGAAATATCCGCAGCCTTGATTCCGAGTCTGTTCATGACAAGTTCTTGAATTTGCATCGCGTGTTCACCCAGACCCGCCTGTGTGCCCACTGCTCCGCTCATTTTTCCGACCAAGACGCGCTCCTTACATTGTTGAAGTCTTTGGATATGTCTCGAGACCTCACGCATCCAGACAGCGAATTTGAAACCCAACGTCATAGGCAACGCATGTTGTCCATGAGTCCTGCCGGCCATCACGGTACGTTTGTACCGGATAGACTTCTCCATCAAAACTCTCTCAAAATCATTAAGCCGTTTCTCTATGAGTGCTAAGGCGTCCTTGAGCAGAAGCGCATTGGCAGTGTCAACTATGTCGTAGCTTGTTGCTCCGAGGTGGACACAACCTCCGCTTGATCCACAGACCTCAGACAAGGCTCGGACCAGAGAGGCAACATCATGTCTGATGTCTCGCTCGATCTCTTTGATCCTTGCTAGTTTCACATGTTTCAGCGAGGCCATTGCTTCAATCTTTTCAGCGTCCTTTCGAGGTATGTCTCCGACTTCGGCGTGTGCCCAAGCCAAAGCGGCTTGAACATCAAGCATTTTCTGAACGCGATTCTCTTCTTCAAAGATGCTTCTCATTTCAGGAGTTCCATGACGCCCCGTGTCTATCGGAAGGATAGGCAAGTCTGCTCGAACCTCGCAAGTAGAGTGTATCGACTAGAGATTAATGTCTTACCAAATTCTAATTAACTAGAAACGGACCTGTCTGTTCTGAAGATGCCTTCTGCTAGAAGCGTAACTTGGACATATATTGTTGAAAATGAAATCCTGTTCGTGAGGAGATCAGTAGAAGGAGAAAGGAGATAAGAAGAGTTCTACCGTCTCCTCACACATCTATGAAAGAATACTGAGCAAACGTGCTCTTAATACTATGGTTTAGTACAACAATTCCAGACTCTGGAACATTGTTGAACGCAGGCTCAATTTCGAAGTCGCAGACATCAATTTCTCCCTTTTCTTTCGCGTGCGCGATATCTATTTACATAGCCAAACCTTAACTCAACAGCTCAACCAAGGGTATTTTCTGATGGGCTCAATGATAGCTCTTCTCGACAAGAAAGGCGGCGATGCAACAGAACCAGCATTCACAATGCTCAACAATCTGAGCCTGAAAAAAGCGGACGCTTGCGGATTAGCGTCACCATCTGCTATCAGAACAGAAGAGTCTCTGGCAGAACTAGAACGCATAAAACTAAACTCGAACATCATCATCGGCCACGCACTGTCCAGAATACTCCCCCGAGACAAAGAACAACCTCTACAAATTGGAAACGCTTCCTTAGTGTTTGAAGGCAGAATATTCCCTACTCCCAGACGAGAGCGAGATGTGGAACTCTTCGCTCGTCAAGTGTTGGAGAGAAGAGCTGAAAACGCCAAAAAGTTCATCAGAGAAACCGAAGGCGACTTCGTCTTCGCTATAGTAGAACCTGAAAAGCTCACTGCTGGAAGAGACGTCTTGGGAGCAAGACCGCTCTACTACGGAGAGAACGCCCTCTGGGCAGGTCTATCTTCCGAACGCAAAGCCTTGTGGGCTGTCGGGATCAGAGAAGTAAATTCTTTTCCTCCCGGTACAGTTGCGGAGGTCAGTGAAAAAGGGTTCAAGTTCAAAGTTGCAGAGAAAATCACGTGTCCAAGCCCCAGATATGCAACGATGAAAGACGCTTCAAGAAGACTGCAAAATCTGTTGAGAAAATCAGTCAGTAAACGCACTGCAGGGTTGAAAGAGGTCGCCGTAGCATTCTCAGGAGGATTGGACAGCAGTATAATCGCTTTTCTGGCAAAGAAATCGGGAGTAGCTGTGCAGTTAGTTCACGTGAGCTTAGCAAACCAGTCCGAAACAAATCATGCAAAAACGTTTGCGGATGAGTTGAAGCTTCCAATACATTCCTGCATCTATACCGAGAACGACGTGTTGGAAACACTTCCATCCGTGCTCCGCTTGATCGAAGAAGCTGACCCAGTCAAAACGAGCATAGGAATCCCATTCTATTGGACAGCCGAAAGAGCGGCAGAGATGAACCTCAAGGTAATTCTAGCCGGTCAAGGCGCTGATGAACTTTTTGGGGGCTACAGAAAGTATGTCGACGACTACATTCACAAAGGACGTGACAAGGCTCAACAAACGATCTTCCAAGACGTTGTCAACATGTATCAGAATAACCTTGAGAGAGACTTCAAGATCTGCAACTTCAACGGTTTGGAACTCAGGCTTCCCTTTACGACACGTGAAAACGTCAATTTCGCGTTAAGTCTGCCCCTTGAGTTGAAATTGCAGCCTAATGAAAATACACTCAGAAAACTCGTTCTGCGAACAGTTGGACGCAACCTCGGACTGCCACAGTCAGTTGTTGACAGACCCAAGAAGGCTATGCAGTATGCTACAGGAGTCAGTAAGGTACTTGACCGAACTGCAAAAAGTAGGAACTTGTCAACAAAGGAGTATTTGAACAGCGTCTACCAAACTGTTTTTCCGAGGATGACAGAGTATGACTAGAACTGCAGTGGTTTTTTCACCGAACTATTTCAAACACAATCCGGGCAGAGACCATCCGGAATCAGCAAAACGACTCAGTTCTATCATCGCAGAACTCAAGAGAGGCCAACTCTCGAGAAACAAAAACTGGAGTTTCATCAGCCCAGAAAAAGGAACTATCGAACAAGTTGAACTAGTCCATGACCCGAAATACGTTAATTATGTGAGAACACTCTGCAGGTCCGGAGGAGGTTTGCTTGACACTGGAGACACAAGGGTTTCCGCGGACAGCTTCAGTGTTGCGCTATACGCTGCAGGAGGAGCGTTAAAGTCGGTCGACCATGTCATGCGAGGGTTGTCAGAGAATTCCTTTGCTCTAATAAGACCGCCTGGACATCACGCAGCAAAGTCTTATGGACTCGGGTTCTGCATCTTCAACAATGTTGCCATAGCTGCCAGTCATCTGCTCAACAGTTACAAACTCAAGCGCGTGATGATACTCGACGTCGACTCACACCACGGCAACGGAACACAAAGCATCTTCTATGAGACAGACAAAGTCTTGTACACGAGTTTGCACGAAGACCCCCGAGATTTTCCAGGAACCGGTTTCGCAGATGAAATCGGAGAACATCAAGGACGAGGCTTCAACGTCAATATTCCACTGCCGTTCAAGACAAGCGACCAAATTTACCTTAAGGCTTTCAAAGAAATCGTTACACCGATTGCACGAGAGTATAGGCCACAGTTCATCCTTGTTTCGGCTGGCTTTGACTCGCATTATTCAGACCCTGTCGGACGACTTGCACTTTCGGCGAAATGCTACGACAAGATCTTCGACACAATCACAGCTTTTGCAGCTGAGTTGTGCAAGGGCAGACTTTCCCTTGTTCTTGAAGGTGGCTACAATGTCAGTCTCGTTGGCAAGCTCGCTGCTCAGGCTCTCGCAAAGATCAATGGTGTCCCATATTCGATGAGCGATGATGTTCCTATCTCCAAGCAACGGACTGAAGAAAGGGGAGAACAAGCTTTGAAGAAAGTGAAAAGAGTTCAGAGAGATTTCTGGCATCTAGTCTAAATTACGTTCAGAAGCGTAGCGTTAGCAGGATTCGCGGTTTACTCGACTACCTGAATCGCAGTTTCAGGGCACTGTACTTCGCATGCCCTGCACACTAAGCATTCATCGACCTTTACTGGAACGGACTTCTTTTCTTTGATTTCGTAGACGGCGACGGGGCAAGTATCAACACATGTTCCGCACCCGGTGCATTTGGCATTGTCAATTACGATCTTGATCATTTCAAGGTCCATCCAATGTTATTTTTTCATTCAGAACAAGAATGCAGAATAAAAGTGTTTAGGTGTACTTAGCGGATTTCTTCACGTAGTCTTAAGAGGATTCCGTTCATCGTTGTCTCAGCTTTCTGCTTGCGTTGCTGGTAATCACCGTGAAGTTTTCTATAGGCTTCGAGCGAGAGTTCTCCATGACTGTGTCGTCCTTCAATGGTCTTCACGTTGGCCTCAACCTCGTTCAACTGAGCTTCAGCAACCTCGAGTTCGCGCATCAAGCTTGCATAGTGACCCCCAAACGAACGGATTCTTCCCTTAAGTTCCTCCAAATTTCTAGACGAACTCTCCAGGCGAGTCTCCAAGGTCTTGCGCTGTACTTTGTACCGTTGTCTAGGTATTCTTCCTCTGTGTGCTTTGTCTTCAAGCGAGTCCATTTCACGAAAGATCTTCATTCTCTCCTCGTACATGTCTACGAACGACCTCAATTGCTCTGGGCGAACAATCATTCCTGCTGTAGACACTGATACTGGAGTGGGGGCTTTAGGCCTTCTCATGACAATCACAGCTATGACCCCGATTATAGTTATGACCATAACCCACGTAGTCGGTCGGAAAGCAGCCCAAATGGAACTGTATTCATAGCCGATCTCAACGCTGAAGCTTTCCAACGCGATCACACTCTGCTTGCTGAAGGTTACGCTTTCCTGGAAAACGTCTCTGTGAAGATCAAGTGAACCTTCATTTGAGGTATCGCTTAATGTCTGAATCTTCGCACCTTCAGGAAGCACAAATGTTACAGACGTATCGTTTACGTAGTAGTCGAAATCTCGGAACAAAGTCATATTCACGGCGAAATTGTTGCCTTGTTTCTTGACGTAAGTGTCGCGTGGCAGGCTGTAATGCAAAATGAATTTTGTGGAATAACCCGAATCGAGTTGCCTAGTGAGGTTCAGGAAATACCGACTTGTGTTAATCTCAACCTGCGTTGGGACACTCATGGTCCGCCCCAACTGATCATCAGCAGCTATGTTCGATGCTCCTATGGGCACCCATACCTTCATTGAGCTTATGCTGAAGGTTCCTTTGTTTATTATGTAGTAAGTATCTGAACCGATAACGGTTCCGAACTCGTTTATAGTTATGTCTCGACCCAGTTGG
>CAZHZB010000018.1:11554-13153 GCA_964537045.1 uncultured Candidatus Bathyarchaeia archaeon
GTAAGGAAAACCCAGCACGAAACTGTTGGGCGTTTGCCCAGAAAGTTGCACTGTTTCATTCATCAGAACGTAACCGTTGTACATGATCTGCAAGTTTTGATCAACGCGCTCTATAACATAGTCGCCGTTTGCTTTGACTTTTTTCAAATTGGCAGGAACAAATGCAGAGAATATCAAAGCCACGGCTAAGATCATGAATGCAAGTGTTGCCTTCTTCAAGCAGTCATCCTCCGCTACATTCTATGTATTTTTAGCTCCCTATGTATTGATAACGCCATTTATTTACTTTTGGAGGCTGGAACGACTCGGGCATGGACATAATCACTTTTGGCAATAGAAGATAATAGACTGGCAGATGGAAACGAAACTTTCTACACGTTGCCATGCTTCAGGTAGTAGTCGTGTTCTTTCTTGAGTCCGAAGCTTCTGACGCCTTTCTCTTCAAGCTGCTTTCTCAATTCTTTCGCGAACTGTGCGTCTATTTCGCCTTTCTTCTCCATGTAGACTATGATTTCTTCTGCTTGCTTGTCTGTGTCGCATCTGCGTATATAGTCTATGACGTCAGGGACGTAGTTGACAAATCTTCCACGAGTAACGCGTCGTTCCCCGGTCTCGTTGTCGGTTCTTACAGAATTGACTGACACTTTGTTTTCGTCTGAGTCCATTTCTTTGGCCAGGTTTGAAAACATTCTTTTGAGATCCTTTTTGTCGAGATTCACGATTGCACCTCAAGATCAGTAGCTGGTCTTCATGTTTATTATGGAAAGTAGTGATATTTAAGTGTCCTTTGAAACAATGAATAAGGAATGGAACGGGAAATGTGATCTAGAATGGAACGAATCTCTGAGTTGGACTCTCTTTGAGAACTTTCTTAAGATCGTCTATTCGGAGGCCCGTGATTTCGTCTCCATATATATCACATTTTTCTTTCAAGCATGCTTCTTCAGGGCTGTGAACGATGACCTCAACCTGTTCCCTAATCGGAGATTCTGCGTCTATGTGAAATGAGGCTCTCTTTTTTCCTATTATTGTAACGTTGACCCATTCTGCCTTCAGCACTTTTAGATCAGTGTGTTCAAGCGTTTTCAATACTTCTTTCGGATCTTCGTAATGAACGATTATGTCCAGATCACTTCCATGGTAGATTGTGCCGCGCCAGACGCTTCCAGTCAGAAGCGGATCATATTTCTGCAGTATCCTCATGATTCTCAAAGCTTCTTTGCGCATTATGACTAGGCGTTCCTGCCTTGCTGGTCCCTCAATCTCGTCTGCGATCCTGTCGAGTTCCATGACGACTTCAATGTTTGTAGGCATGTAATGGAGCCCAAACGTTTTCGCAGCTTTCATCTTGGCTTGCTTGTACTCTTTTTCAAGGCCGTTGTAGAGGAGGTTAGCTGCTTCGGTAGCAACTCTCTTTCTTGAAATTGCTGATTTGGCAGCCAAAATTCCACCAAAAAGCTTTGGGTTTGACTCGAACTTGAGTTTAGCGCTTTAAGATCTGTTCGTACAGAGCTAAGGTTTTCTCAGCGATTTTGTCCCATGTAAACTCGTTCAGAACTCTCTGTCTGCCGTTCTTTCCCAGCCACTTTTTCTTCTCAT
>CAZHZB010000019.1:0-12537 GCA_964537045.1 uncultured Candidatus Bathyarchaeia archaeon
AATGACTCGTTATCAAGTGGAGCACATCGCTGGGGAGACAGGTTCTAGAACACGATATATCCCTCCCAAATGTGACACTTTGAAAACCCATGGCGTGTGCACTAACCCTGACGAGCTATGCAGAAGAGTGCGTCACCCTTTAGGTTACTATAGAATTAGGCTAGGAAGAGAAAGAAAGAGCCGCTGAACCTCGTCTAGCGTGTAGCATACCTTATATATCAAGTGTGCTAAACTGAACGGTGAATCTGAAAAGGAAGAGACCTGATGCAGTCTTCGCGAGTAGAGGGTAATCTCAACGTCGATTCTGAAGTTGGGATTATGCTTCCGACATATTGCGAAGCTGCCAATATCGAGAAGCTGATTCTTGAGCTGGAAAACTCTGACTTCGATTCATCGATATTGGTCATTGATGACTCAAGTCCAGATGGAACCGCCGACGTTGTGAGAAAGCTTCAGAAAAAGTTCAGAAATGTTCTACTGCTCGTACGGAGCAGGAAAATGGGACTTGGAACGGCTATAACTGACGGGTTTAAAGCATTTCTTTCAATGAAACATCCGCCCAAATACATAGTCACTATGGACGCCGACTATTCACATAGTCCCAAGGAGATCCCCAAGCTGCTGACCCCTGTCAAAGAAGGGGCCGACTTGGTTGTTGGAAGCAGATATTGCCCAGGAGGAGGAGCTGTAGGTTGGGGTGTGGGTCGCTTTTTGATAAGCAAAATCGCCAACCTGATCACACGTTTCAGAATCGAGGCGAGAATATCTGACTACACCAGTGGAATGCGGTGTTACTCCACAAGACTGGTCAAAGGCATAATAAACGACCTTCACAGCCAAACATATGAGATTCAAATTGAGACCATACGACAGGCAAACGTCAGAGGTTACAAGATCAAGGACGTGCCGATAGTTTTCATAAATAGGAAGAAAGGCAAATCCAAACTCTCCATTAATGAGATCAGAGATTTCCTCAGTTACATATTCAACTTCAACCGAAAGTACTAAATGCTTGCCAGTCGAGATTTTGAGTCTATCGTAACATCGTACGAACTCTACTTGGTCGATGTTCTATATTCGTCAAAGTGACTGTAATGAATGCGATCAAAGCATCATCGGCAAAGTTGAAAGCCTTTGGCTACCAATGGCTGGCCAAGAACTGGCCGCTTCACGCGATGGTTCTAGGGTATGTGATACTCCTAAGCGCTGCGTCCCTGGTCAGGCACTATTCGTTCCAGACATCGGCGTGGGATTTGGGGATTTTCGATCAAGCGTGCTCCAGCACTTTGTCTGGACGACTATTCTATTACACAGCTGAATTGTACGCAAATCCAGGGGGCTCGATTTTTGGAGTGCATTTTAGTCCGATACTCTTCCTCGTAATTCCATTCTATGCGATACTGCAAAGCCCAGCAACTCTGCTGGTAATCCAATCGGTTGTAGTTGGTGCAGGCGCCTATCCTGTCTTCCTGATTGCGCAACACGTACTCAAAGACCGAAAACTCGGCTACTATTTCTCACTCCTCTATCTCGTCTATCCGCACGTCTACGGCATCAACACATTCGATTTTCACCCTGACGCGTTCTTCGTTCCATTCACGCTGTTCGCGCTATACTTCTTCTTGAAAGGAAGCTGGAAGCAATACTTCGTTTTCATGTTGTTAGGGCTATCAACGAAAGAATTCATGGGAGTAATCTTCGCAACCTTCGGAGTCGGAGAACTATTCGTCTTGAGACGAGAGATTGCAGATGTGCTTCGATCTAAGAATCGCCCTTCAGGAAGGTTGCTCGTGGCTGTAGGAACGATAGTCGTTGCAGCTTGCTGGTTTCTTATGGCTGGACAGATTATCAGAGTCTTCAACCCTGCCCCGCCTCAAGGTTTCACAGAGGGTTCTCCTTGGTCAATACTCGGTTTCGTACCCCTGAATCCTTTGTCTTGGTTCCATACTGAGCAAATCAACCTGCCACAAGCCGTTGGTTACGATTTTCAATCCAAACTCTTTTATGTATTCACAGTGTTTGCCCCACTGGGTTTCCTGCCTCTCTTCCAAATAGTTGGAATGTTACCTGTATTATTGTGGATCGGTATGGCGTTCCTCTCAAACTATCCTCCTTACTACCAAATAGGTTTCCAATACTCTGCTCTGATAGCGCCTTTCGTCATTGTTGCGGCAATAGAAGGCTTTGACAAGGTGCAGTCACTTCTTAAAACAAATACTCACGGAACCAGCAGGCTCGTTCGAAGATTGTTCTTGGTCTGTATTCTAGTTTCTTTGGTGTTGACTCTTCAAAGTCTGCCATCAGACTTGAAGGTGATACTCAGTCCACACGACCAGAAACTGAGTGCGCTGATAACACAAATCCGAGGAGATTTTTCCAATGCCTCCATCCTCACACAATACGATCTCTTCCCACACGTTTCAACAAGCCTAGAATCCTATGTTGTTCCACCTTTGTTCTCAGCCTTCAACAAGTCATACTACGCGGAATATGTTCAGTCACTATTTGATCTGAAGCCCGACTTCATAATCCTCGACATTAATCCCGACATTCGTACACATTCACTTAGGAGCACTTTCCTCTATTCATACGAGAACTTGGAAAGACTCTCAGCTGACTACGGACTCTACGCTTCTTCCGACGGCATTTTCATCTATCGACACGACTACCATGGAGAACTGATCGTGTATGAACCCTTCGTCTTGACACTAGACTATGATATCCACATAGACACTGATGTCGTTCTCTTCAGCGGTGTCTTCCCGGAAGGAACGTATCAAGTGACGTTTCAAATGAAACTTCCGTATCTAGGCACAAACCAAGCGTGCATTGCACAATTGGCTCAGGGGGACATGACTCTTATTTCAAGCGACTTGTATGGAGGGTACACCTCCGGATCTCCTCTACTGCACGACTATACTCTGACCATGAACGTCACATCGTCGAGCACCGAAGTGATGTTTTCCATATTGAACCCCGCCACAAACGCTGACATCTATCTGAAATCGATAGTAGTTTCCCTAGATAGCTTGCAGGAACGAAACTGAGGAACATGATTTGTGAAACAGCCCAAGATAGCTATCATGGCAAAAAGTGTGCTAATAGGATATGGCGTCGATGAAATAGTGAATTTCCTAGCAACGGAACTTTCGCAGCGTGGATTTGACGTTACAGTCCTCGCAAACAAAAGCGAGTATCCCAAGCACAAATACAAAACCATTCTGTACAACCTTGCCACAACACCGTTTCTGAACGAGTTCTGGAACAGCAATTTCCTGATAGACCTGCGTTCGTTTCTTGCTGTAATTGGCGTCCTGAGCGCATATGACATGATAATAACCGTAGACCCCATGCACCTAGTAGGCGCCCTGGCTAGGGGGCTGTTCCGAAAAAAGGTGATAATGTACTATTTTGGAGTACCGCCTCCAAAGGTATTGGACTCATTCGTAAGAAAGATCGAATCCGTCAGGGAGAGTCTTCTCTGGAATCTCTCTTTCTACTTTTCCAATCGCCTGGTAACGAACAGTTACTACACCAAGAATCTTGTCTCACAGCTTCTAAAGAGAAGAGCAAGCGTGAACTATCACGGCATCGACCATCTTATCAGCAAAGAGAAAGAAAAGGCCGCAAAGTTCAGAGATAATCTAGGAGTTGGGGACAGAAAGCTGATCTTGTCAATTGGACGGTTTTCAACTCCTTACAAAGGAATGGCTGAAGTGGTGAGGCTCTTCAACGGACTTGAAGAAGAACGTCAAGACGCCATTCTTCTGCTTGTCGGCAGAGGTTCCATCAGTGATTTAGGCATGCAAAGTCCACCCGAAAATGTGAGAATTTTGTCGAATGTGCCTTTTGATACGCTCAGAATCTGTTTTGAGGCTTGCGACGTCTATTGCACGTGCTCAAAATGGGAAGGTTTCAACTTGCCCATGGTCGCGGCAATGGCTAATGGAAAACCGGTTGTGGCCTACAACGTAGGTGCCCATTCGGAAATATTGACAAATGAAGAGACTGGTTTCCTCGTTGAGAGCTCAGTCGAATTCCAGCGCCATCTGCGTTTGCTAATAGAAGACGACGCTTTGCGAGAAAGGATGGGACAGAAGGCAAGAGTTGCGACACGTAAATTCACTTGGGAAGAAAGCGCTCGGAATTTCCAGAAAACAATATGTCAAGTCTTCTCAGAATCATAAATTGCCTTTAGGAATCGTATGACACCCAGTTGTTTGTTATCGGATGCTTTATTCGTCTAAGTCCCAGCGAAAGCTCAAGGCTGCCGTTGTACATATACTTCTGAATTTCCCTATCATCTATCTTTCTAGAAGCTTGTATCAGAAGTCGCTTTTTCCACGTCTCTCTGAATCTCTTCAAGTTCCACGCAAAACCTCCAAGCACTGCTAACCTCTCGTTCAAGTCTCTTCCATTGAAAAGAAGCCATGCTGCTACGGCAGTTTTCAAAGCCACAAGCTTCGGCGCCAACTTCATTAGAGTTCCTGAATCGTAGTTCTTGAGTGCTGTTGTAAGCCAGTTTCGCTCAAGGAGCGGAATCATAGGGCCATTCGACGCTCGCCACTCATGGTAAATTCTAGAGTGTGGAACGTAAAAGATTCTGTATCCCTTCAGTCTTGCGCGCCAACACCAGTCTAGGTCTTCTCCGTAGAGAAAATACTCTTCATCAAACGATCCGACATCTTTCCACGCGTTTTTTCTGATGACTATTGCGCCACAATTGGCATAGAAGACCTCTTCGACTCTTTCGTATTGGCCGCTGTCTGTTTCTCCGTTTCCACGATTCCATCCAGAGCCATAAATGTCACATTTACCTCCAGCGGCATTGATCGAACTCGTGTTCTGCATGAAGAGCATCTTAGGCGTAACCGCTGAAACTTCATTGTCATCAGTGATGTAAGGCATCAGTTCTCTCAGCCACGAAGGTTCCACTGTGACATCGTTGTTCAAGAGAACTATGAACTCGCTATTGACTTCCTTAAGCACGATGTTATACGCTTTTGCAAATCCGTGATTCCTGTCATATTTGACGATTTTCACCTGTGGATACTTCGCCCTGACCGGATCGAGTGATCCGTCATTGGAAGCGTTGTCAACCACAACAACCTTGAACTGAGGATAATTCATTCTGAAAATCGAATTTAGGCACTCTTGAATGTGCTTCTTCCCGTTATAGTTGAGCACAACTACAGTGACTTCTGGGAATTCAATCTCTACGTCTCCACTTCTCTGAACTACGGGATCGCGTAGCGCATATTGAACCATGAGTTCATCATAAACCTTGGCAGTCTGTCTTTTGCTTCTCTTGGTATTAAACTACTCGTCAACCTTCTTTTCTCTTTTGATAGTCATTTAAACCTATTCCTTTCTAGTCCTAGGTTCAAATTGCATTGACGTCTAGACTGGAAAACATCGCAGACAATGAGAAACCTAAATACGCCTCAAAACGCCATTCAGAAGCGAGATGTCAGCAACTACTCGTGACTTCATAGAGCGCAAGTTTCTTGCCTACTATTCTGAGTGTTTCCAACAGGTAGGCATTCCTAGTTCGCCTGCAAGACGCGAATTTGCCGCGTTTCTTTTTAGAAACAAGGCGATGGTTAGACACAGAAGTTTCCTGACCGCAGAAGAGCTCAAGGATTTCTTGTGTACTGACGTGGCGTCAGATGTCTACTATTCAAGTGCTCGATATGAACAACCAGATGCCTCCGAGATGAGCGCCAAGTGCTGGATCGGCGCGGACTTGATTTTTGATATAGACGCTGATCATATACCAACATCTTGCGACAAGATTCATGACGAATGGACCTGCTTGAACTGTGGTTTCAAGGGAAAAGGTGAAGTTCCCGAGAGATGTCCAGGTTGCGGGAAAGAGAAATTCGAAAACAATACTTGGCCGTGTGAAGATTGTCTGAATTCAGCGAAGAACGAGACTATCAAACTCGTTGCCATTCTCAAGAAAGACTTCGGTTTCAGCGAAGAAGATATCCACGTGTTCTTTTCGGGACATCGCGGCTATCACGTTCACATCGAAAACAGATCGATCGAAACTCTTGACACCATGGATCGCAAGGAAATTGTCGACTATGTCTGCGGATTAGGCTTCGATCAAGAGTTGCATGGATTCGGTGAAGACAAGATCATTAATCCCGATCTGAACGCTGTCGGCTGGCAAGGACGAATCGCACAGGGGATATATGAAGTCGTCAGTCATGCAGAACTGAGTGACTACCAAAGAATGGGATTGAACAAGAGCGTTTCACAAGCAGTGGCAAAAAACAAAGAATCAATCCTGAAGAACTTCAGAGAATCAAAACCATGGACAACACTCAAAGGCCTAGGTCCTCAAACTTTCAGGAAATTGGTCGAACATGCCAGACACTCTCAGTCGGCAAAGGTAGATACGGTAGTCACTACAGATATTCACCGTCTGATCAGAATGTCCGGCACTTTGCATGGGAAGACAGGTTTGAAGAAGATCGAATTCCCGATTTCCGCCATAAACAACTTTGACCCTTTCAAGAATGCCATAGCCTTCGGAAAGAACAGAGTCAGCGTCCTTGTCTCTGATGCTCCTCAATTCCGTCTCGGCGACGAGGAGTTTGGTCCTTACAGGAACGAAAAAGTTGTATTACCAACTGCAGCAGCACTTTTGCTCGTGTGCAAGAAGAGAGCGGAGGTAATAGAGCAACATGTATGATGAACTCTACAACGCATGGAAACTGGAACTTGAGAAGAATGATCTCGAAAAGCTTCCAGCAGAATTCTATTCCAATATTGCGGAGTATATGAAGCGGCTTAGAGAAGACAGCCGCATGCTGGAGAAGCGAGCAATAAAAGCCAGTCTCCTAAACAAAGAGATGCAGAACGCAAAGCGTATGATTGGTCAGCTCATTCGGACACGCTATCGGAAGACATTCCAGAAATTGGCAAAGGGTGAGGAATTGCCTCAAGAGCTTCTTGCACCAGAAGAAAAAACCATTTTTTCAATTGTCTCACCTTTTGCGGATGCTGTCAGATCCTTTGCCAGAGATATCATTCGTGGCCAATTGCCGGCAGTGAGAATCAATGTGACCCACGGGAGAGTGGCACTACGCTTTTTGAAAGAGGTTCCTGCAATCATCGGCGCTGATATGAAGACGTATGGGCCGTTCAAAGTTGAGGACATCGCGGCCTTGCCCATTGAGAATACGAAGATTTTGATCAAACAGGGTTTGGCCGAAAAATTGGAGACCTAATGAGGGCAGTCTCTTAACTGGTCAGCTCAGGACTTGGCGGTCCAAGATTGAGGTTGTTCTCTCGTTTCATTATTCTTCCCCATAATGCCCTGCTGCCAATTATCAGAAGGGGATAGGACATGATCCACGCCATCGAGTACAACATGCCATAGAGATTGTGGAAAGTGTTCCAGTCACCGCCATTGAGATCGAGTATGAAAATGGTTGCTATCCTCAACGCGTTGATAAAATACGTGACAGCTGCGCCAAAGATGAAATAAACAATCCTATGCTTCCATTGAATACCACTGTTCTTGAAAAAGAGCGGAACAGTGACTGAGAAAATAATCAGACTTTCAACCCCTGAGCACACCCAAGCAACCGCGTGCGTTGCAGTATGTCCATAAATATCTTGAACTCTCAATACTGGTAGGATACCTTCGTTGAGAATCGGTTCGAAGGTAATGCTTGTTTTGTATCCCATGATGTTCAGAACACTCGCCGACAGTTGAGTTGTCGTTGGAACAAAGATCTGGAAGGGCGTGAAGCGCCCATATGGATACAAAGTATCAATCATATAGACTGCTCCAATTACTCCTAGGAAAATCATTGAAATCGCAAAGTTTGCAGATTGATGTGTTCCATAGTATAATGCAAAAATCAGCCCGAAAAGTCCGGTCAACACTAGATACTCTGTTGCAAGTGGCACAAACTGGACAAAGTCAGGTACAACGTTGTAGCTTCTGGCTAAATCCATTATTGCAGCGTTTAAACCGAAGAAGTTGGCGAAAATGATGTACACTATTGGAAGCGCAAGAGCTACAATGAATGCAATCGTCCTTTTGGTTCTCACTCCGCTAATCATGATCCGTCCGATTCTGTCCCAGTTTATTATCGTCTCCAAGAAGACAAGCCACAAGAAGAATAGGTAGAAGGTCCTGCCCTTCCACATCAACTCATATGAGGTTGGATAAAGAATGTACAGAATGACGAAAGGTACAATGACGACTAGAATGGGCAACGTCTTTCTTAGAAGAGCAAGGCTTTGATCGACAATGGGTAAAAGATCCCGCATGTATCGTTTTCCCAACTTGGCTGATTCTAACGTTTCAATAGAGTAACTGACCCTGATTTAAGAATGATGCTTGCGTATGCGAAATATGCCCGATATCTTTTGGCAGGTGAAATGCGGCAGAATAGTCTCGCGAGGGACAATGTATCGACCAAGATAGCGGAAAAAGTATAAGAACGTGTGTCGCTTCCTTTATGCAAAGCTGGTCGTGAATGTAGTGAACGTTCCTAAGGAAGTCAAGACATACTGTCCAAGGTGCAAGCAGCATCAAGCTCATTCAGTCACACTCTACAAGCCTGGGAAACGCAGACCTCAAGCAAAGGGAGAACGCCACCACAGTCTGCGAGACAAGAGAGGTTACGGTGGACAAAGTTATCCTCTTCAGAAAGAATTCGCCAAAACAACAAAGAAACAGACGTTAAAGCTGAAATGCAAGGTTTGTGGGTATATGCGCCACAAAGACGGCATTCGGCTGAGGAAACTCGTCATTGCTTGAGAGGAGGGAAATTCATGACTGAATGGGAAACGCTTATTCCAAGACCGAGAAGCAGCTTCGTTCGCGTCAAATGCCTGAAGTGCGGCAATGAGCAGATGGTGTTCAGCAGTGCGGTAAACAAAGTAGTCTGCAATGTGTGCGGAACCGACCTCGCAGAACCCTCCGGTGGAAAGGCAAAAATCAAGGGTGAAATAGTCGCCGTTTTCGAGTAGGGAAGGAAGAAGCAATGTCCCTAAAAAAACAGGAGTGGCCTGAACCAGGCGACCTCATTATGGCTACGGTAGACAACGTCACCGACTATGGCGCATACGTAAAGCTAGACGAATATGACAAGAGAGGGCTGCTGCATGTTTCTGAGATATCATCTTCTTGGATTCGTAACATTCGCGATTTTGTCCGTGAAGGACAGAAAGTAGTTTTGAAAGTATTGCGTGTGGACTCTGAAAAGGGACATATTGACTTATCACTAAGGCGCGTTACAAAAAGAGAGAAAATCGAGAAAGTAATGGTTTGGAAGAAAGAAAGAAAGGCAGACGCGCTGCTAAGAGCCGTTGCCGAGAAAACGGGCATTCCTGTTGAAGAGATTTACGAAAAAGCCGGAAAACTGTTAGAAGACCAGTACGGCTTGTACGAAGGATTCGAAAAAGTTGTAAGAGAAGGCCCGGAAGTTCTAACAAAGCTAGATGTTCCTGAAGACATTGCCAAGGCATTCTTTGAAGTTGCCCAAGAAAGAATACGTATTCTGATGGTTAAAGTCAAAGGCACGGCTGAACTTCGATGCGGAAAGCCGAACGGAGTTAATGTAATAAAGGAGGCTTTTGCCGACGCCAAGAAAAGCGAAAAACTCGGAAATGCGAAACTTCGTTTCTATGTCATCGCCGCACCAAAATACAGTATTGAAGTGATGGCAGAGGATTACAAGCGTGCGGAAGACATATTCGAGAAAGTCGCCGAGAACGTGGTCACGGCTGTCACGAAGGCTGGCGGACAGGGCTCCTTCAGAAGGGAGAAGTAATGGTGTGGCTACTCAGAAAATGCGAAAAATGCGGTAGCTACACATTAAGAGAAGACGCGTGTCCCTACTGCGGAGGAAAAGTGCGAATTCCGCACCCAGCAAAGTTTTCGCCGGATGACAAATACCTGAAATATAGGATGGCCCTGAAACGGGAGAGTTTAAACCAGTGAAAGAGACTTTCATCAAAGAACTTGCGAAAGTGGATCTGAAAAACCCAATTTTGATTGAAGGGCTTCCCGGGCTGGGGCTGGTTGGGAAAATTGCTATTCGCCATTTGGTCAGGCAGTTGAAGGCCGAGAAGTTCGCCTTCCTCTACTCTCCTCATTTTCCATACTTCGTCATAGTCAGCAAGAAAGGAAACGTTCGGCTTCTCCGCGGAACATTCTATTACTGGAAGAGCAAGAACGCCAAAAACGACCTGATTTTCTTCACGGGAGATAGTCAGGCTCAGACGATAGAAGGGCAATACGAGATATCGGATCACATCTTGGACTTCGCCAAACAATACAATGCCAAACTGATCATCACTATCGGCGGATACAGAATGGAGGCCAAAGACAAGCCGAAAGTAGTTGCAGCAGCAACAAACCCCGAACTCCTGAGCAAAGCTTTGAAGGCAGGAGCCGAAGTCAGCCCATCAGGAAGTCCAATCGTGGGCACCGCCGGCTTGATTCTTGGACTATCCCATTTCATGAAAATTGAAGCTTTGTGTCTATTGGGCGAAACGAGGGGCTACCTGCCAGATCCAAAATCTGCTAAAAGTGTGCTCGAAGTGTTACAAACGATGCTTGGTTTCGATGCGAACTTGTCCGGACTAGACGAGGAGATAACCAAAGGCGAGAAGATGGTGACGCGCCTACAGAAGATTGAGGAGAAGAGGGCTATTCAAGCTGAAGAAACTAAGAAGGAAGAGGATAAGAAGGTTACCTACATTTCATAGGCACGTTCGAATCAAGTTTTCTTCAGGTAACCTTCCCTAGGCTCGTATATAGTTCCTTCACGCAGCAGTTGTGAAAGCAGGCGGTCGGCTTCAGCTCTTGAGATCTTGTACTTCTCTTCGAGTTCTGTTTCCAAGGATCCTTTTTCAGCCATTCCTGTTTCCTTTTCCATTTCAATCAGCGCCGTCAGTATGATTTGCAGTCTGTCTCTCATGCTCTTTGATCGCCCAGTCATTATGATGTCTATGTCTATCTTGTATGAGGAGAGGTCGATTCCAACTTCTTCCAAGGACCTTTTCATTATCGCAACTGCAGCTTCAGCGTCTTCGGCTTGAACTTCTTTCTTGAGCGCAGCACGGGCTCTTGCCTCCGCCGTTCGGACAAGCGATTCAAGTTGACGGGCTGTTATTGCTACAGGCGACCCTTCAGCCTCGCTTGCCGAACGCATTGCCAAGTAGAAATCGTTCAAACGTTTCAACGCGTCTGAACTCAAGACTGGCTTGAAACTCTTTGCGTAGCTGATGTATTTGCGCAGGAGCTCTGCAGAGATCGGTGGTTCTACTGGGCTTGAGCCTTTTCTGTGTAGTTCAAGTATGTGCATGGACATCTTGCCGTCTGATTCTTTGTTTGGTACATCTCTGAGAACGAAGATCAGATCAAACCTTGAAAGTATTGTCACGGGCAAAGAGATGTTCTCAGCGACTGTACGATGAGGTTCATACCTTCCCAAAGTAGGGTTAGCAGCGGCGAGAATGGCAGTCCTTGCGTTTAAGGTTGCGACGATACCACCTTTTGCCACCGAAACCGTGTGCTGCTCCATGGCTTCGTGAATGGCAACCCTATCCTCAGGGCGCATCTTGTCCATTTCATCAATGCAGGCGATCCCTTTGTCCGCCAAGACCAATGCTCCAGCCTCAAGGCTCATTCCGCCGCCTTTCTCCCTGATTACTGCTGCTGTCAGCCCTGCAGCAGTAGTGCCACGTCCGGAAGTGTAAAGTCCACGTGGCGCGATTCGTGAAACGTACTGCAACAGTTGAGACTTCGCCGTGCCGGGATCCCCGATCAAGAGCGCGTTCATTTCTCCTCTAATTGTAATGTCTGGCAGGTTCTTAGGCACACCGCCGAACAGAAGGTACATTATTGCTTCTTTGATGTGATCGTATCCGTAGATCGACGGTGCAATCGAGTTTATGATCTTCTGGTGAATCCATGGATCTCTGGCGAGCTCAAGGATCTTCTCTTCCTCTTCAGGTGAAGGCATGGCAGTTTCAAGTTCCTTGCCTAACACTTCGATGGAATTGGCATCTAGGTGAAGAATGAACGCGCGAAGTTTCCCGACTCCTGGAAGCGTGGGCGGCTGAGCGCGTACTTGACCCACAACCGAGATATCATCACCTGGTCTTGCGACATCTGCGATTTCTTTTCCAATAAGCTTGATGCCCAGTGTCCGAGGCAACTGCCCTGGAGGTAGGTCTTCCGGTCTCTCTTGTATACGCAGTTCTTGGGAGTCTATGAAGGTAGATTCCTCTAGTACGAATTCATAGGCTCCTTTGGAGCCGCAATCCGGACTGCTGCACGCGAAAGGTGCTTTCAGAAAGGAACCCGTTTGCTTTACGGGTGTTATCGTTCCGCATCTCTTACATCGGAATGCTCCCTGCATCACCATCGGACGGACTGGAGACGCACGGACAACGATGCCTTCGACCATTACTATCTTGCCCATCTGCTCCGAGCCCAGTTTTCGAAGTGGCGCGACTTCCAACAAACCAACGAGTCTAACGTCCACTAAAGGTATT
>CAZHZB010000020.1:0-10595 GCA_964537045.1 uncultured Candidatus Bathyarchaeia archaeon
GATGATTATTAGAGCCACTATCAGAAGTATGCCCGTCGAGTTGCGCATGTAGAGTGCGAGGTGTCCGATCCATGGAATGCGGAGAACAACTCTTCCAACTAGACTGCTTGCAGGTATCGGTTGATCCGACCCAGCGTTTCCATCACCTTTCGTTGTGAACGAAGTTACTGTCCCGTTCTCCACTGCCTCGTCAATCGCTCTGTGCACGATCAATTCATCGCCGTACGATTGGTGAAACACGATAATGTCGCCTGACCGTCCGGTTTCGTTGAATGGGGCTGCATAGATGTCTTCGGCTCTTACGCCTTGCACTATTATGAGGTCTCCGACGTGGAGTGTTCTGTCAAAAGGATGTGACCATCCGTCACAGTAGGGGCCCGTTTGCATGCACATGCTTCCTGAAGCCACTGCCAGCATGGGATAATCCGTGTTCAGCACAAAACGTGTGCCGTACCAGAAGCCGAACACTATTCCCACTATGATCAGAATCATAACGATGGTCTGGAAATACTCGTTGTTCCAAATATGTTTGGATCCTGATGTTGCCATTCAGAAACCTTCCTATCATTGAAGCTTGTCTGGTCAACTAGGCATAGCGTCCTTTAAAACTTAGCGCTTTGAAAGATGAAAAAGAGGGGAGGGTTGGCTAGCAGTATTGGCTTGTCTAAATCTTTTTCTTGCTGAGAACTTGTCGGAATACTTTGTGATCTTTCGGACATTCGTACAGTCCGATTTCCAATTGAGTTCTTTTGCCTGCTTTGTCAGGTCGTCCAGCCATCGTCCATGTCTTCTTTGGTTTCGACACTTCGGTTCCGCATTTTGGACATTTAACCATCTAATTTCCTCCGATACATCTCAATATCCATGGTTCACATATGATGATGGATAAATAACTTTCCATAGCTCCCCCTTCAAGCGGTTGCCTCAGGTCTCAATGTAAACGCATTTCACTTGAAAAATCGGTGATGTACCTGAATTTTCATCAAAAGACTCTTGCGGCACGTTGCGCTCAAGTGAAAGTATTTTATGTATCCTCACTCCACACTTGTCTTTCAAAAGGTTGGTGAAAATGGAAGAAGACATCGTGGACTGCGCATTGGACTATGCTTTGCGAAAGAGAATCGAGTACGCCGAGGTTCGAGGACAGAGTCAAGTCGGCGATGGCATAATGCTGAGAAACGGCAGCCTAGAAGCCTACGCCAAGGCAGTCGACAGCGGATTCTGCGTGAGAATCATGGCTGACGGCGGAATCGGTTTTGCGTCAACAAACAAGTGGTCAAAAGACGAAGCAAAAGCGACAGTGGACTTGGCTTTCAAGTACGCAAAGGCTGCAAAGAGAAAAGTAAAATTGTCATTTGCCAAAGAGAAAGGCGTCAAAGTGAAATGGGCCGTTCAACAAGAAAAGAAGATCGACAACATTTCCCCAGAAGACAGAGTCGCAGCACTCACCGAGGTTCAGAAGAGTTTAAGGTCTTCTGGAGTCAAGATTCCGGCCACAATGGCTCAGTGTTCAATCTCCCTGATCTCGAAGTATTTTGTTAATTCGGAAGGTTCGTGCATATCGTCTTTCGTGCCCAGAATCGGTGCCTACTATTTCATAACAGTTTCAGAGCAAGGAAAGACTGAGCAGGCTTACGAACAGTTTGGCTACAGTGGTGGATGGGAAGCATTCAAGGAATTCAAGATCGCGGAGAAAATGGTTCACGACGCACACGTCTTGAAGGATGTGATAGCAAAGGCAAAAGCAGTGAAACCAGGGAAAATGGATCTGATCTGCGGGACTGAAGTAACTGGAATCGCGGCTCACGAGTCCTGCGGGCATCCCATGGAGGCTGACAGAATCTTGGGACGTGAGATGAGTCAGGCTGGACGATCCTTCATTTACCAAGGCGGCCCCTACTGGATAGGGACAAGAATCGGAAGTGAAGCTGTCACCATCGTGGACGATCCAACAGTTAAGAACAGTTACGGGTACTACTTGTATGACGATGAGGGCGTCAAAGCGAGACGCAGGTTCCTGTACAAGAATGGAATGATAAACGAGTTTCTGCACAACAGGGAATCGGCTGCAAAACTTGATACCCGAAGCAACGGTTCCTCAAGATCGGTCAACTATGACAGGGAAGCCATTGTTCGCATGGCAAACACTTTTGTTCTTCCTGGAAAGCTGAGCGAAGAGGAACTGATTGAAGACGTTGCGCACGGCATCTACATGAAATCATTCACTGAATGGAACATTGATGACAAGCGGTTTAACCAGCGTTACGTGGGTAGAGAGGCATACCTCATCGAGAGAGGCGAATTGAAAGGGCCAATAGCCAGACCAGTTATCGAGACTACCACTGAAAAATTCTGGAGTGCTGTTGATGCTGTTTCAAAAAGAGTCGAGTTTGAAGCGGCTACGTGTGGAAAAGGTGACCCAGCTCAAGGAGCTCCCGTGTACACAGGCGGGCCGTGCCTCAGACTAAAAGGAGTGTTTGTCAAATGAACGACCAGTTAAGTAAGACAGAAGAAATCGTGAAAAAAGCAAAGAAGTTGGGTGCTGACGAAGTCATCGCCAAGACGACTATCGGCAGGTACCGTCAACTTCGGTTCAGCAACAACCAAGTCGACATCACTGTAGCATGGAACGACTATGTGACTGACGTCGTGCTGGCATGGAAGAAACGAGTAGTAGCAACTCTGATGCATGATTTTGTTGACGTTGATACCGGTCTCAAACAGCTGATGAAGTTGGCAAAGGTCTCAAAAGAGAGTCCAACGTTCAAAGGATTTGCCAAGGGCAAATTCCGTTACGCGAAGAGCAAAGCTGACAAAAAACTGCTAGACTTGGAGAAGCCAACTGACTACGTGTTTGAAGCGATCGATGCTGCCAAGAAGGAAGCAGGCTCGAAGATTGACAGTGGAGGCATTCTGTTCTCGAAATTCGAGGACATCTACTTGTCTTCATCTGAAGGACCAGTCGGGACAGATGCACGTTCCGCCGTCGAGCTTTCGATCAGAGCGTTCTCGGAAAGAGAAGCTTCAGGCCACGGGGTTGAATGCAGTTCGACACTGAAAGGTTTTGAACCTTCTAGAGCAGGCGAGAAAGCAGGGATGATCGCAAAACTGGCAAAGAACCCTAAGCTTGGTAACGAGGGTGTCTACGACGTGGTATTTGACCCTTTAATCTTCGGTTCATTGCTCGGCGTTTGGGCGGGAATGGCATCAGCGTTTTCCGTTATGACTCAAACATCAGTGTTCGTCAACAGGCTTGGCAAGAAAGTCGCACCCGAGTCTGTAACCTTGAAGGACAATCCTGCCGCATATTCGATGTCCAACAGAGTTTTCGACGACGAAGGAGTTCCCACAAAAGAGAACGTGTTTATCGATCACGGCGTACTCAAGACGTACCTTCACAACACGTCAACGGCGAAAATCTTCAAGACCAAGACAACGGCGAATGCCGGTCTGATCAGCCCAACTCCTTGGAATGTTGAACTTGAAGCCGGATATAGGGGCAAAGGCGAGCTTTTCCATGAAGTGAAGAAGGGTCTCTACCTGACCAACACATGGTATACTCGCTTCCAAAACTCTGCCAAGGGCGATTTCTCAACGATTCCCAGAGACGGCATTTTCCTGATAGACAAAGGAGAGATCAAGCAGTCTCTGAAGGATCTTCGGATAAGCGACAACGTTTTCGCAATGCTGGGCAATATTGCCGCCGTTTCGAAAGAGAGACAACACGTGCACTGGTGGGGCGAAGTCGATCCTCCTGCTCTGAGTGCTTACGTTCTGATGAAAAATGTGCACATGACCAAGTCCAAATAATCCTTCTTTCTTTTACTTTTTTCATGTGTAAACATCATGGTCTGCGTTTCTGTCTAGTGTTGTTGGTTCTTCTTTTTCTTTGGGATAATGCTTTTACCTATGATTTCACGCTTATTCCCATTACAACCGAAGGTTAGCCAGCGTTGAAAGAGTCTCCAGCAAACGCTTTTGATTTGCTTGTTAAGCCGGTTCGAAGGCTCATTGAGCAGAAGGAATTCTCGAAACCGACCGATCCGCAGGAGAAGACCATTCCGCTGATTCTTCAGGGAAAAAACGTCCTGCTGATCTCGCCAACTGCAACTGGCAAAACTGAAGCGGCTTTCTTGCCCGTCTTGAGCATGCTCCTGCAGGGACAGCAGGGCACTCCGGGCATCAAGGTCCTGTATCTCACTCCTCTGCGGGCGTTAAACCGAGACATGCTTGAGAGACTCGAGTGGTGGTGCAACAACCTAGACGTCAAATTGGCGGTGCGTCACGGGGATACCGAGACCAAGGAGAGACTGCGTCAATCGCGGATACCTCCTGAAATTCTGATCACAACTCCTGAAACGTTGCAGGCCATTCTGTCCGGTTGGATTATGCGTCAACACTTGCAGCAGGTGCGATGGGTTGTCATTGATGAAGTTCATGAGATGGCTGACAGCAAGCGTGGAAGCCAGTTGGCTTTGGCTTTGGAAAGACTTCGGTTGATGATAGGACGAGACTTCCAGTTGATAGGCTTGTCCGCAACCATCGGCACGCCCGACAAAGTTGCCCAATTTCTTGTTGGCTCGGGAAGACCAGTTGAAATCGTGCGGGTGCCTGTTGCGAGAATGATGCGTTTGAAGATCATATTTCCCAAACCAGATGAAGATGATTTGCGTTTGGCTTCCCAGCTTTACACTCATCCAGAAGTCGCAGCTAGGCTGCGCATCATCAAAGATTACATCAACCAGCACAAGTCCGTGCTACTATTCACGAACACTCGTGCTGTTTCTGAAGTCTTAGCAAGTAGATTCAAGGTCTGGGACATGGATTTCCCAGTTTCCATTCATCACGGTTCGCTTGCAAAGCCATCTCGCTTGGCGGCTGAGAAAGGTTTGAAGAGCGGTGCGTTGAAGGGACTTGTGTGCACCAGTTCTCTCGAGTTGGGCATTGACGTGGGCAGGATTGACTTGGTCATCCAGTACATGAGTCCGAGGCAAGCGACTCGGCTTATTCAGCGTATCGGTCGAAGTGGCCACAGCGTTGGAAAAACCGCCGATGGAGTAATTGTTGCTGTAGACTCTGACGATGCGCTTGAGGCGATGGCGATCGCGAAGATGGCTTTGAAAGAGGATTTGGAGCCAGTTGTAATTCCTCCGAAACCGTACGATGTGCTCTCGCATCAGATCGCAGGTTTGCTCATCAAGAATAGGCGCCTCGGTTTCTCAGAGATTGTCGAGGTGTTCAAGAAGGCATATCCTTACGAGGATTTGAACGAAAACGATGTTGAGCGTGTCTTGAAGTACATGCACGGCCGCTTTCCGAGGTTGGCGTGGGTTTCGTTTGAGGACAAGATGGTTCTGCGGCCCCGACAGTCCAAGGCCTTGTTTGAGTATTACTTTGACAATTTGTCGATGATTCCTGAGGAAAAACAGTTCCTCGTCATCGACGAATCGAGCGATCAAGCAGTCGGTGTTTTGGACGAAGCGTTCATGGCTGAGTTCGGCAAGCCCGGAACCAAATTCATCATACGCGGTTCGCCGTGGGTTATCCAGACTGTCTCAGAAGAGAAGGTTCACGTTAGACCTATCGAAGATCCCACGGGCGCTATTCCAAGTTGGATTGGTGAAGAGATTCCGGTTCCGTTTATGGTTTCACAGGAAGTCGGTTTGATCAGAAGATTCGTTGAAGAACAGTTCAGGAAGGGTACCTCAACCGAGAAGATTGCTGAGAAGCTCAGTGAGAAGTATCCGTCTGATAAGGATGCGATATTGCGAGCTCTCAGTGAAACCATTGAGCACGTGAATGCTGGTTTTCCTGCTCCCACGGACAAACGGATGATCGTTGAAGATTGGAAAGAGTTCGTTCTCATTCACTGTAACTTCGGTTCTCTGGCCAACAGGGCTCTGGCTTTGTTGTTAGGCGAGTTGGTTTCCGACAAGATGGGTTTTACCGCGGTTGTTCAGCACGATCCTTACCGGATTTTTGTGCAAACAATGGGCAACGTGAACGCAGGTCAGATCGTTACATTGTTTGATGACGTGAAGACAATGTCGGAGCAGACTGTTCGGGACAGTTTGACCAATGCAACTCTGAAAACGGGTTTGTTCAAAAGGCGAATGATTCACGTGGCACATCGTTTCGGTGCTTTGCAGAAGTGGGCAGATTTCAGCAGCGTGAGTCTTCAGAAGTTGGTGAAGAGTTTCGAAGGGACGCCTGTTTATGAAGAAGCGTTGAAGGAAGTGTTCACCAAGGATCTAGACGTTGAAATGCTGCTTCAGATTCTTGGACGAATACGTGACGGTGATTTCAAGGTTGTCAAAGTGGAAACTGGCGGAGCCTCGACTCCCATTGCACGTCTAGGCATTGAACGCATTAGCATGAAAACGGATTTGATTCCACCCGAAAGGATGCGCGCCGTGCTGGTTGAATCGGCGAAAGCAAGACTGCTGAATGAGACGAGTAGCTTTGTGTGCACAAACTGCTGGAGTTACAGCGAACAGCTGAAGATCAACGATCTCCCAGACAAGCCGAAGTGTCCGAGATGTGGGTCTTCGGCGATTGGATTTTTGAAGGTAGACGAGGAGACCCTTTTGCCGCTTGTTGAGAAGCAAGGTCAGAAACTGACCAAAGCAGAAGAGAAACTTCACGGTCAGGCAATGCAAACCGCGAAGCTGATGGAGAAATATGGAAAGGCCGCAGCGATTGCCTTGTCTGCGAGAAAAGTTCAGCCGTCAGATGTGAGAGCTGTTCTTGAGAAGCAGCCAAAGGTGGATGACAGGTTCTACGAGTTGGTTCTTGAGGCCGAGCGGAAGGCTCTGAGCAAGCGATTCTGGTAGACATTCTGCCGAAAAAAGTGTATTCTCTAAGTGTTTTCAACTTCAAAACGTTGCTTGAATGCCGATTCCAAGAATCGTTCGATCCTAAGGTATTGCTCAAGAACGTCCTTTAGAAATTCTGGCCTGTACCATTCATTGCGATTGTTGGCAAGCTCTTGATATCCCGTGCCTCGTTGCAGATAGTCAGACGTTCCGACGGTGTACCATCTTTCTGGATCGAGAGGTTTACCGTCCACAGTTACTGATTCTATTCTGTCGGGAGATTCCAGCTTCACGTGAACGTTGCAAGAGACCTGGATGTTTCCCAAGTTTTTGCCTCTGAACCCTGCACCCCTACCGTCGCTCAACTGGTACTTTCTATGTAGTGATTTTTCGAGTGCAGATTTGATGTCGCTTCCTTTGAGTTCCATGTGAGTTGGATTCAATGGTGACGGTGATAGTTCATGCAACAGTTTCTTGCTTATGACGCCTTTTTCTATTCCTCGGCTTAGGGCCCCACTGTTAATGATTCCGATTTCAGTTTTCAAAAGGTCTTTCAGTGCATCAGCCAGCAGATTTCCAATAGCGTTTTCTTCTGTGAGAGAATGATTTAGTGATCTGTCGACTGAGTACAATTCTCTGGACATGTTCTTGTCTGCCTCCTCAGCGAGGTTTTTCAATAGTCTCACGATTTCAGGATGCTGCGGATACTGTTGGGAAGGTATGATTCTTCCACTAAAGTTTTGGATCTTCTTGGTCGCATCGTTCATGTCTAGCATTAGCTCACCAAGGTATTCCCCGGAGTGTCCGGCTTGGCAGATAATAGTCTTATTTTCAACCAAAGGTTTATCCAGAATCGTATGGGAGTGTCCGCCGATGATTACGTCGATGTTCGGGAATTTTGATGCAATGTTCTTCTCTCTTGCCAGACCGAGATGTGATACTAGAATTGTCAGGTCATAAGAAGTGTTTTCATGTTCGGCAAGAACTCTTTGTATCTCTTGTTCAGGGTCCTTGACCTCGATTCCGAAGAGACGATAAAACACGTTCAACGGAGCTGTTACTCCGATTATCAGAATTCTTATGCCCGACACGTTTAGGGTTATGGCGTCCTTTAGGAAACCTAATTTCTTGCCTTCCAGATCGTACATGTTACACGTTATTACCGGGCAATCTGAGGTTTCCGCTGTAATTCTTGTGTTTTCTTTTCCTGCGAAACCCTCATTGTTTCCAAAGACTCTTGCAGTGTATTCCATTCTGTTGAGAAGGGCGGAACTGATTCTTCCATTGGTGCCTTCTGTTTCTAGTCTCGAGAAATCAGCGTTGTCGCCAGCATCGAGAATCAGCGTGTTTTCGTCGCGTTGTTCTTCGATGGCCGATGCAATCCTTGCGAATTCCTCGAATCTGCTGTGAAGGTCGTTCGTGTGCAGTATCTTCAGTTTCATTGGGAAACCTCCTCCAAGACTCGTATGGCAGCATAATTACCTTTTCTGTTGAATATTTTGAGTTCTACTTGCTTCCCAATAGAGTTGCCCAAAGCGATTTTCCGCGGATAATGTGATGTGCTTGCAGAAACCAGTTTGGAAAAACCAGCCGTTCTCTAATATCAAGGATAAACAAGCTTTAAATGAAGCTGCTGACTACTTGAGCGTTGACTGTATAGCGTGAGGAAAATATCGTGGAAATAAGCCGCAAGAAGCTTCGTGACGAGATTCTTGAACGAATCAAGTACGTCAAGACATGCGTTCTTGCTCGTGAGATCTGCCTATTGGTCCGTACCAACCGTGCAGTACTTGAACCCGAGGATGTTCGGGAGATCTGCATGTCAGTTTCCAAGTTGTGTAAGGAAGAGGGTTGTGACGAGCCCAGTGAGATGTGTCGGAAGGCTGCTGAGGCTATCAGTGCAAGTGACGAAGCGAAGTATCTTGACATGTGTGCTCAAAGTTGCCTGAAGTGCGGAGAGGCTAGGCAACCGCAGCCTAAGAAGGCAACGTATGTATCGTAGACGCGTAAAGGCTTTTAGATGGTCAGGTTTATTGGTTTAACAGTACGTCAAACATTCGAATGAAGGCATGCCAATTTGTTCATTGCCCCGTTTGTCCCCAGTCCGCCTCAGGTAATACGTGAAATGCTAGCCTTAGCTGAGCTGAAGGCTGGTGAAGTGTTTTTTGATTTGGGCGCCGGCGATGGCAGAACTGTGTTGATGGCGGCCAAGGAGCGCGGCGCGAGAGCTGTTGGAGTTGAACTCAGGGAGGATCTCGCGAAGAAAGCCTTGAGCACTGTCTACGAACTGTCTCTCCAGGACAGAATCACGATTGTCAACGGGGACATGTTTAAGACTGACTTGACCTCGGCCGATGTCATATTCCTCTATTTAACGACAAGCGCAAATGAGAAGATCAAGCCGAAACTGGAGAATGAGTTGAAGCGTGGAGTGAGGATTGTTTCACACGACTACGAGATCGTTGGCTGGAAACCAGTGAAGGTTGTGAACTTCTGTGAAAATCAGACATTAGGGTTTCCATCGCATACGATTTATCTGTACAAACGGCCTTAGTTGAAAGGTATGTGTGCGGGTTCTTTCAAGACCTCTTTCAGGGTTACTTGGGTTGACACCGACGCCGCCGGCGTCGTGCATTACAGCAACTACTTCAGGTTCTTTGAGAGGGCGGAAGAAGAGTTCTATTCTTCTTTGGGCTTCAATTTCACGGATCTTAGGGAGAGTGGAATGTGGTTTCCGAGAGTTGAGGCTTTTTGTCGGTACAAGAAGCCTGCACACTACGATGACGTTTTGGAGATTGTGGTTTCTGTGGAGGAGTTGCGGGAAAAAGTTCTGCGATTAGGGTTCATTGTGACCAACAAAGTGTCGGGAGATCTGTTGGCCGAGGGTTATCTCGTGATCGTAGCTGCGGATAAGCAGGCGGGGAAATCTACCAAGATTCCTTTGGAAATCTCTGAGAAGTTGCGTCCATTTGCAAAGCAGATTTTATAAGAGACGACTATTCTTGAGTTTTCTTAGTGAAGTGCAAGTTGGAGTTTGTTCCTTGGCGCTACGTTGCAGACTGGAAGTGTATCCAGTGCGGAGATTGTTGCAGACTCTACAGTGTTGTTCTCCATTTCAATGAATGGTTGAACATCGTCAAGAATTTTGGCGCCGGACAGACGGCTTCTGGCTTGAACAAGCTGTTCATTAGAAGGAGAAGTGATGGCTCGTGTGCTTTCTTGCAGAGTGGTCCGTACGCGAGTTACTGTGCATTGCAGAACATGAAGCCTAAGGCTTGTCAAATTTGGCCTTTCAAGGTTTTGATGAAGCCACAGTTTGGCTTGGTTAATGAGGCTGTTTTTCCGCTTGGCGACAACAAGGTGTTTGTCTATGTTGATCCTAACTGTCACGGTGTCAGGTTCGGATCGCCGACGTACGAATTTGCCAACTTCACGTTGAAGGAGTTTGTGGAGATCGCAGCCGGCGTACGAGTGCATCAGTCAAAGACAACTTCACACATTGGATCATGCTTCCGCTTGTTCTAGGCACCTTATCTGCAGTGATTTTTCATAGTTGAACATAACCAGATGAGGCTGTTTTTCAAACACTTCAATCATTTCCATAATGCCCTTAGAACGGAACTTTGTTTCTTCCAAGTCACTAGAAATGAGACAAGATGCTCAACAGAAACAAGGGCACAGGTATTCTGTTAAACTTTAAATCTCGGTATTCCTAATTTGCTACACAGAAGAAAGGGGAAATGCGAGATGGATTTCGATATAGGAACGATAGCGACGATT
>CAZHZB010000020.1:10695-11875 GCA_964537045.1 uncultured Candidatus Bathyarchaeia archaeon
AAGTTCGCCGGTGATGTCAGGTGCTGGTTAAACTTGGAGAATCCTGACCTTGCCGCAGAAAAGCTGGGAAGGGTAGAAACCGAAGAAACCACAGGCTTCCCTGCACTACAGGCTGATGTCAAGGACTTGATTGAAGCGGTTGCAAGAAACTCTTCTATGAAGATGGATGTCGTCAACATCATGAAAGACAGGGCCAAGTTCAGCCAAATCGTGAAAGAGGAAGTAGCGCCAATCCTGAGGTCTGAGTGGGGAATCAAGATTGCCGGCTTGGAAGTCATATACTTCAGAGACATTGAAGGCTATACTGTTATCAAAGACATTGAGGCCAGACAGGCAAAACTGATTGAGACCGAAACTAGAAAACAGTTGGCAGACTATGAGAAGAATGCTGCAATAGTTGAGGCAATCGCCAATCAGGAGAAGGAGACGCAGAGAGCAGAAGCTGAACAGACATACAGGATAAGGCAAATTTTGAAAGATCAGAGGATCGGGCAGAGTGAACAAGAGAAACAACAGGAGATAGCCAAAGCTACCCAGCAGGCAAACAAACAGACTATTGAGGCAAGCAGAGTTCTAACCGTCGGACAGGCAGACATCAACAAACAGGCTACCGTTGTCCAAGCAGAAGGAGAAGCCCAAGCCAACATCAAGAGAGCAGAGGGGCAGTCACAGTACACAAAACTGACAGGCTTTGCCGAAGCAGATGTGAATAAGCAGAAACTCTTCGCGGAGGCAGAGGGAACTGAAAAGAAAGCCTTGGCGCTCAAACAGTACAATGAAGCAGGTCTGTCCTTAGAAGTCATCAGAGCAAACCAAACCATCAAACAAGCACAGTTTGCCGCCCTAAGCGAAGGACTGAAGGTGGCGAAGATCAACCTAGTCACAAGCGGAGAAAGCAACATTCTGGGCATTCCAGTGAGCGCAGAGATGGGCGCAGACCTTGGAGCAATGCTGGTTGCACTGTCTAATCAGGGAATAGATGTCAGTGACCTTATCCAGAAGCTGCCGCTGTCTGAGACATTAAAACTTGCTATAGCTGCAAAAGCCGGAATCAGCATAGCCAAGGAAGGGTCAAAGGAAGCATCCAAGGACCTCCAACCAAAAGGCAAGAAGGGGTCTGAATGAATCAAATAGATCTTGACAAGCTCAGCCCAAGAGCCAAAGAGTTGCTGGACATCTA
>CAZHZB010000021.1:0-11586 GCA_964537045.1 uncultured Candidatus Bathyarchaeia archaeon
GGCGCTAAGTAAATTAGCAAATCATGTGAGATGGAAAAATGTCAACTGGAACTGGATCACAACCTGACATGACTAACCACTGGATCCTGAGGATTGTAGCACTCGTAATTGACAGCATCATAATGGGAATCATCGCTGGGATCATTGCCTTTTCCGTACTCTTCTCGATCTTTCTAGGCGGCGGGTTCCTGTTTTTGTACGGATTTGGATACTTCTTTGTCCTAACCTTCGCTATAGGCATACTCGAACTGATCTACTTCACCATTCTAGATGTAATATGGGGAGGCACCCTGGGCAAGAGAATATTGGGATTGCAGGTACAAATGGTCGACGGCAGCAAGGTAACATTTGGCAAGTCTTTCATTCGCAACATAAGCAAGATTTGGGGGCTTTTCCTACTCTTGGATTGGATAATCGGCATTGCCACATCTGGGAAGGATCCGCGACAAAAGTATACAGACCGCATTGCAGGAACAACAGTTGTTCAAGCAAAACAAGCTTTTGCAGCGGTTTCTCCACCTCCTCCACCGCCTCCTTCGGCATAACAATGACAATTGCAAGCTTGAATCTCAGTTTTCCCCTTTTTCTTTAGTTTTTGTTTCAAAATCAAAGACGGTTGCCTTGACGTTCATTTGTCACACATTGTTCATCATCAAGAGCTCATCCGAGACGGGACAATTGGCATGTGGAATTTTCAAAGGTAACATCGTCCTACATACCTTTTGAGTGGCCCCGGCTACTGTAGAGGGCGTCGAAATTCAGAGACTAACCAAGATGCTTTGTCCTTTTCAGAATTGGTCGCTAGCTGCGCACGCTTGATCTTGCGGCAAATAATGTTTAAATACATTCCACCTCTAGTTCTATCGGAAAATGAAAATGTCATCCGAAAACATACACCTCTTCAATACTCTTACTCGAAGCAAAGAAAGATTCGTTCCAATAGAAAAGGGGCACGTTAGAATGTACACGTGCGGTCCCACGGTTTATGACTACAGTCACATCGGAAACATGCGTGCCTTCCTTTTCGAAGACTTACTTAAGCGATGGTTTGAGTATAGAGGCTTCAAAGTCACACACGTAATGAACTTGACCGATGTCGACGACCGAACCATCAAAGCCGCGAGATCTCAGGGGATTCCAATCAAGCAGCACACAGAACGTTTCATACAGGCCTTCTTCGAAGACATCGCAATATTGAACATTGAGAAGGCAGATGTCTTTCCGAAAGCGACTGACCACATACCCGGAATGGTCGCACTCGTCAAGAAACTTCTTGACAAAGGCTACGCTTACCGAAGCGAAGACGGTTCAATCTACTTTAACATTTCAAAATTCAAAGACTATGGCAAACTCGCAAAAATCCAAGTTGGCGAACTCAAGGCAGGCGCAAGAGTGAAAGTCGACGAATATGAGAAAGAGCAAGCCTCCGACTTCGTCCTATGGAAAGCATGGGACCCAGACGACGGCGATGTTTTCTGGGAAACAGAAATCGGCAAAGGTAGGCCAGGCTGGCATATAGAATGCTCGACTATGTCGATGAAATATCTCGGGGAAACCTTTGACATTCATTGTGGCGGAGTCGACAACCTGTTTCCACATCATGAGAACGAGATCGCCCAGAGCGAGGCTGCTACGGGAAAGAAGTTTGTGAACTACTGGCTTCACAACGAGCATTTGTTGGTTGAAGGCAAAAAGATGGCCAAGAGACTTGGCAACTTCTTTACCGTTAGAGACCTGACCGCGAAGGGTTACGACCCCGTTGCCATACGTTATCTGATGATGTCCACGCACTACCGGCAGCAGTTGAATTTCACTTTCGAAGGTTTGGATGCTGCGAAGAAAACGCTTGATCGCCTGACTAACTTTATGCATCGTCTACTCGAAGCCAATGGCACAGCAGGCGGCGATGACATCCAGCAACTTATGGAGAAAGTGCAGAAAGGTTTTGAAGAGGCGATGGACGACGACTTGAACATAAGCATCGCTCTTGCTCATGTTTTTGACTTTGTCCGAGACGTAAACAATCTCTTGGACAGCAACTTGGTAAGCAGAGAGCAGGCACGGGAAATTCACGATTTGATGCTGAGATTTGATAAGGCCCTCAGCGTGATCGGCGAAGTCTATAAGGAAGAAAAACTGCCAAAAGATGCTGAAGAACTGATTAGCAGACGGGAAGAGGCCAGAAAAGCAAAAGACTGGAAAACCGCAGATCAGATAAGAGAACAGCTAAAGACCATGGGCATAGTAATCGAAGACACTGCGCAAGGTGTCAGATGGAGAACAGAAAAGCACTAGTTGAGTCTTCTTGTTAGAATAAACATCTTTTTAGCGAGTTAGTTTCCAATGAACTGGACTGAAACCTTGACGTTGAAAATCATGCGCCTCCTGACAAGACTGAATATTATGAGAATCCTGCGAATAAGTCTGTCAACCTACAGGTTTACCGATTATTTCAAGGGCATGGAAAAAGTCGGAGCCGTCAGAGGGATCTTCGGCGAGAAAACTGATGAGATTTTGAAGAACCTGCGAGTCGGGTTCACTTTCGTTGGCGGTTACATGTTCGTGAACAACGCAAACGGTCACTTGATGATAAGCTCCAAGTACCTCAAAAACGGTGATAGAATCGACATATACCTTGATCTAATACATGAACTTGTTCACGTGAAACAGTTCATGGAAGGAAAGGAACTCTTCGACGTCAACTACGGCTATACTGAACGACCAACCGAGGTCGAAGCCTATCGAGTTGCCGTACGGGAAGCCAGAAGACTTGGGTTAAGCGAGGACAGGATCTGCCAGTACCTTAAGACCGAATGGATGAATGTTGAAGAATTCAAGAGACTGGCAGAATCCATGGACGTGAAGTGTGATCATTGGCTCTCGGCAAAGTAGAATGAGTGATATCTAGCCAAGTGACTATAGTTGACTCTTTCCAAAGGTGTTCCAATTCTCAGTGCTGTATTTTTGCCGATATAGTCGCTCAGTTAGCTCGTTCTCAAACGGCGTCAACTTTCCTGCTTGAAGGTGCATGCCGAAAGTCTTCTCAAAGCCTTCTTTCAACGCTTCACCGACTTCTTCAACGCTTGTTTCTCTTTCGAGTTCGTCAACCAACGATGTGATCTTGCTTTTGGCTACGTCGGCAACTTGCTGGGGCGTTTTGGCCCAAGAAACGCGCAGAAAGGTGAACATCTTCTCTAAATCAACTTTCAATAGAAGTGTGCCATGCTGTAGCACAACTCCTTTCTTGTGGGCCTGAGCACTGCCAGATATCTTCTTTCCCTTAATTGTCAGGTTCGGACAGGCCTTCTCACTGCCTTCGTTGAAATCTGCTTCTACGCCGAGTGTCTTGATTGCATGGCCTAGTCCAGAACAGATCTTGCTGTAAACTTCATTGATGTCTTCGGTTCCCAGATCGTTTTTCTGCGCGATTACACTGTACGTAATTTCGTCGACCGCGTCATGATAAACAGTTCCTCCGCCTGTCATTCGCCTTACAATATCAACACCTTGTATTCTGCAGTTGTCCAATTGAACTTCCTTCGCGATGTCTTGGAATCTTCCGATTGAGACGGCGGACGGGTTCCAGCCGTAGAATCTTATCGTGTTAGGAACTAGACTCTTAATCTGGGCCTGCAGAATCGATTCGTCGATTGCCATGTTCATGAATGCGTTGTGAGTTTCAAGTTTGAGCAAGCGCCATGTATTCAAATTGTCAACCAAGGGAAGAAAACAAAACTAATCTTAAGTGTGTTGTGATTTCTCAAGAATCTTGGTGTGCACGAGAGGGTGATCTATTATTGCCAAAGACGGGAGAAAAGCAAATGGACTAATAGAATGGTTTTTCATTCACTAAATGCCTAAGAAGGCTGACACTTTAAGAGAAGGCTTCGGTAGATAAGAATGACGTTTCAATGCTCTTCCAGAAGTCCTGAGAACAGTGGTAGATGATCTATGAAAAGTGTGAAAGAAGAACCTGTGGTTTCAATCGACCGAGAACTCGTGAACATAATTCTTGAGGGAGCTAGAAGGCTTCACCCAAAGGAGTCCATCCTGCTTCTCAGAGGGAAAAAGAGCGAGAACATATTAAAGATAACAGATCTGTTGGTTCCTCCACTCGCAACCTATGGCCGAGGATTCGCCGAAGTGAGGCTTCACAGATTGCCCATGGATTTTTCCGTCGTTGGGACAGTGCACTCTCACCCTTCTGGGAACTTCAACCCTTCCAGTGCCGACCTTAACCATTTTTTCGGAAGAGTGCTCATGATAGCTGCATTCCCGTTTGCGGACGAAAACAACATCGCCGTCTACACACGCAACGGAGAAAGGGTAAAGCTTCAGGTGACAGAGATTTAGGACAAGCTGGGAGACCATGGCCTTTGTTGACAAGAGTCATAATGCTTGTTGACCTGGACTATTTTTACGCGCAATGTGAGGAGCTCAGGAACCCGTCTCTTAGAGACAAGCCCGTCGTTGTCTGCGTTTACTCAGGACGAACAGAGGAAAGCGGAGCTGTAAGCACAGCAAACTACGTCGCACGCAAGTACGGTGTGAAATCAGGGATGCCGATTTACTTGGCGAAGAAAAAGCTCGAGAACGTCGATGCTGCTTTTCTGCCTGTTGATGACAGGCTCTACGCAGATACATCCAACAAGGTGATGCAAATTCTCAGAGACTTCGCCGATGAATTCGAGCAAGTGGGTATCGACGAAGCTTATCTCGACGTGACCAAACGCACGAATGGAAGTTTCCAGGATGCCAAAAACCTCGCCGGTAGCATCAAGAATGAACTACGAAACCAACTCGGGCTCACTTGTTCAATAGGCGTCGGACCCAACAAACTCGTTGCCAAGATTGCCGCCGACGAAAAGAAACCGGACGGTTTGACAATCGTGGAACCAGACCAAGTCAAAGGATTCTTGGGCCCTCTCCCTGCAAACCGTCTTCTCGGTGTAGGAACCAAGACGGCTGAAAAAATGCAGTCTATGGGCATTTGCACGATTGCGGATCTAGCAGAGAATGATGTTCAAAAACTGATCTCTACGTTTGGGAAAAATCTGGGGATGTATTTCCACAACGCCTCCCTAGGAGTGGACAATGAACCTGTAAGAGAGAAAGGGGAAGCAGAGTCTCTAAGCAGAATTGCCACTCTCAAACAAGATAGTCATGACTTGAGCGTAATCCTTGAAAAAACAGACGAACTTTGTCTCGATCTGCATTCGAACGTGATTGAGCAGAAACTCACCTTCAGATCAGTCAGCATAGTGGTCATTGCCAAAAACCTGAGCGTGTACAGTCGATCCAGAACACTCGACAATTCCACGAACAGTCTTGAAATAATGAAGAAGACAATTGGTGAACTTTTTGAAAGATTCTTGACCGAAAACCCAGTTGAAATCCGAAGAGTCGGAGTGAAGTTATCAGGTTTCTCGAGCATGGAGAAAAATCAGAAACAGATCACCAGCTTTCTTGGTTCGTCGCAGCAATAGTCTCCTGTCTTCAGTCTGCTTCTGGGCAAGCCTTATCTTGATAATTACTCAAGTCCAACATGAACAAACATGACTTCAAAGAACGAAGAGAACACTGAGAGACTGCCTCCGGGGCAAGCTCCAATCAAACATCTTCTAAGATGGGGCATCGATCACCCGGGCATCACCCGTTCTAACCCAAAGATTGACTTGAAAACCTACACTTTGGAAATAGGCGGAGAAGTCGAAAAACCAGTAAAGTTCAGCTGGAACCAGGTTCTCGAGCTTCCCATGGTGGAATCGACCAGTGACTTCCATTGTGTCGAAGGATGGAGCGTGCTGGACTGTAGGTGGGAAGGCATACAGTTCAAGCGAATAGTCGAGCTGGTAAAACCAAAACAGAATGCCAAGTTTGTGACTTATCACTGTGCCGATGGATACACCACATCGCTTACTTTGGATGAGCTTTCGGGAGACGATGTTCTATTGGCTTACAGGCTCAACGGTGAACCTTTGGAGGAGGGAACAGGTTTTCCTTTGAGACTTGTTATTCCAAGCAAATACGGGTACAAGAGCGCTTTGTGGGTGGTGAGGATAAGGTTCACTGTTGAAAAGGAACTCGGTTTCTGGGAGAAGCGAGGGTACAGTGACTCAGCTGACGTGTGGAGCAACGATCGTTTCTCAATGTAAGCGGAGTTTTTCTTATTCTGTAGGGCGATGACTGATAGAAAGTTTATTGTACTATTGAGACCAAAAACAAGCTGAACTCAACAGGTGTAAGTCTTGTCAGATCCGGTTCAGGCAACAGTCAAGCAGATAAGAAGGCTTGAGATTCAGGGAGCAAGAAACGTAGCGATCGCCGCCATAAAAGCGATAGAAATTCTTGCTTCTCAAACGCAAGCTCCCAGCAAAAAGGATTTTCTGAGAGAATTGACCAAAGCAAAAGATGTCCTTTTCGCTTCAAGATCAACAGAGCCTCTCATGAGAAACGCCCTGCGACTGATAATAAACAGAGTCGACAGGAGCGAGGAGAAAAACGTCAAGAAACTCGCAGAAATAGCGGCCCAAGCCGCGCAACAGTTCCTGCTAGATCTTGAAAACTCCAGGAAGAGAATCGCCGAAATAGGTGCAAAACGGATCAGAAGCAACTCAGTTGTCCTGACACACTGCCATTCTTCAACAGTAACGAATCTTCTGAAGAGAGCAAAATATGAAGGCAAAGTCTTCGAAGTCATCTGCACGGAAACGAGGCCCGTCCTTCAAGGCCAGATCACAGCGAAAGAGATGTTGGATATGGGAATCAAGACAACGTTCATCGTGGATTCGGCAGCACGGTTCTTCATGAACGATGTCGATCTGGTTCTCGTTGGTGCCGATGCGATAACCTCGGAAGGAAACGTCATCAACAAAATCGGAACAAGCATGGCTGCCTTGGTCGCTCATGAAGCGAGGGCACCTTTTTATGTTGTTTCTGAGCTCTTGAAATTCGATCCTGCAACGGTGTCAGGCGACTACGAGAAGATTGAAGAAAGAAGCCCTAATGAGATTTGGAAGAACGCCCCGAAAGAACTGACGATCAGAAACCCTGCCTTTGATGTGACTCGGCGAGACTTCATTCACGGAATAATCTGTGAAGACGGAATGATTTCTCCACACTCCATAACAGAAGTCATGCATAGAAAATACCCTTGGGTCTTTGAGTAAGCGTTTCTTTGTTTCTTAAAACCTTTAATTCGAATTCATCATACTACACGGGAGCGTGAACGCTTGTGAATCTGAGAGCCAGACTTCTGAATATTCAAGCTGGAGGACAAAACATCGCCATCCTAGGCGAAACCGATGCAAGCTCGCTCGGTGTTCATTCTTCGGATCGCGTAAAGATAACTTTCAAAGACAAGGGCATCGTTGCTATCGTCAACGTAGCCGTGAACTTTGCACGTGGTTCAGTGGGTCTCTACGAGGAAACCTCGCGAAAACTGGAGATAAGGAACGAGGATGAAGCCGAAGTCGAAGCCGCAACCCTTCCGGAATCGCTCAGTTACATACATGCCAAGATTCGGAATGAAAGGCTTCGCGAAAATGAAATAGAGGCCATTATCAAAGATGTCGTGGAACGCCACCTCAGCGGCATCGAACTTTCTTCATTTCTCACGGCACTGTACATTTACGGACTAAGCATGGATGAGATAGAATCTCTGTCGAAGGCGATGGTGAAAACCGGACGTACTCTTTCACTTGATAAGAAGCCCATATTGGACAAGCACAGTATAGGCGGGATTCCAGGAGACAAAACCTCAATTCTCGTAGTCCCCATAATAGCTGCAGCGGGTTTCACGATCCCGAAAACCTCTTCCAGAGCCGTCACGTCACCCGCTGGAACCGCAGACCGAGTTGAATCATTATGCCCCGTCAACCTTTCTGTTGAGGAAATGCGAGAGGTAGTGGAGAAAACGAATGGTTGCTTGGTTTGGGGTGGAGCGTTAGAACTGGCTCCCGCTGATGATCTTTTTATTCAAATCGAATATCCGTTGGCAATAGACCCGATGCTTCTTCCTTCGATAATGAGCAAGAAAAAAGCTATCGGAGCCACGCATGTCGTGCTAGACATCCCCACAGGTAGAGGAGCAAAGATGAAAACGATTGGTGATGCCAATGCACTTGCTGCAGACTTCATTGATCTCGGAAAGCGGTTGGGCATGAATGTTCAGTGCGGGATCACGTTTGGAGAGCAACCACTTGGCAGCGCCGTGGGTCCAGCGTTAGAAGCAAGAGAGGCGCTGTCAGCCATTATGGGAAATGGTCCTGCCGATCTCCGTGAGAAAGCGACGAGCCTCGCGGGAATGCTTCTGGAAATGGTGGGAAAAAGCAATGGAAAGCAGCTGGCAGAGGAACTGCTGAAGTCTGGGATGGCGGAGAGAAAACTGAGGGAGATTATTGAAGCTCAAGGTGGAAACCCCAATGTGAAACCTGAAGACATCGCCATCGGAGACAAGAAAGGCTCGGTAGTAGCGGACAAGGAGGGTATAGTATTGTGGATGAGTAATGAAGACATCGCGAAGATTGCCAAGGAGGCTGGAGCTCCAAAAGACAAAGGCGCAGGATTGTTGCTTAAGGCAAAACTCGGTGACACTGTAAAGAAGGGTCAGGTTCTCTTGGAAATATTCGCCGAAAGAAGCCCCAAGCTGGAATCTGCTCTGAAACTTGCAGACAGACTTCAGCCAATAGGCCTAAGCAAAAAGCCAGGGGACAGAATGCTGATTGAGAAAATTCCAACGGTGGCTGTGCACAAGAAGACTTTCATATTGGAAAGATGATTGAAACCTTTTAACGCATACTTTGCACAGGTATGAGCGGATATAGTGTCTGTTCTGACTTGATGTCTATGCCTACGCAGGGAACCATTGACGACAAAGTCTCAGAGAGGCCGTTCAAAGCGTATGTTGTTTGGCTCGTTCTGAGTGGAAAGGCTGAAGTGGCCCTACAGGTGTTGGCGAAGAAATACAAAGTCAGTGTTCCGAAGATGAAAGTTGGACTGCCCAGTCGTCACAAGACAAAAACACGAGGATGCTACATGACTGGGGATGGAACCATCTACCTGCAAAATAGTGATGCGATAATGAACCCCTTCATTATCTTGCACGAGTTTTACCACCATCTGCGCACGTCAATTGACAAGAAACATAAAGGAACAGAGAAATATGCAGACAGATTTGCTCGGGAATTTCTTGAAGCCTACCAATCCTATGGCACGAAAACCTCGCAAAAACCCGACTGAAATGCGTCGATGATGATGAGGCAGATGAGGGCAGGATTTTGGAAAACGTCCTCAAACATCGTAGCTCAGTTTAAATATCAGAGTTGCGATTAGACGTAGCGAGAGGATACCATCCATGGGTTCTAAGTCCCCTAGAGGCGAATTCGCCGCAAGAGCGCTCGTAGAAAAAAGGAAGAGGTTCCGCTGGAGCGATAGGTACTACAAACGCCGTATGCTGAGGCTCGACGTCAAAGCTGACCCTCTCGAGGGATCACCCATGGGTAGAGGAATCGTGCTCGAAAAAGTTGGAGTCGAGAGCAAACAACCTAACAGCGCCATACGCAAGTGCGTAAGGACTCAACTTATCAAGAACGGACGATTGATCACTGCTTTCCTCCCAGGAGATGGTGCGCTAAACGTTGTTGACGAACACGATGAAGTGCTCGTTGAAGGAATGGGAGGTTCACGAGGAAGAAGCATGGGTGATATTCCAGGAGTGCGCTGGAAGGTCATTACAGTTAACGGTGTTTCTTTGAACGAACTTGTTTATGGACGGAAACAGAAACCAGCTCGGTGAGTGTTTTGAGTCAGAAGCAGGAAGAGAAACAGACAAGAGAGATCAAACTTTTCGGAAAATGGAGCTTCAAAGGCATTGAGGTCAAGGACCTTGGGCTTCAGAGGTATATTTCTCTCAAGCCGGTCGTGATTCCACACAGTATGGGAAGACACGAGCACAAACGCTTCCGCAAAGCAAACGTGAACATCGTGGAGCGACTCGCAAACAACATAATGCGGCCTGGAAAAAACACTGGTAAAAAAGCTAAAGTAACGAATATGGTCAGGCACGCACTTGAAATAGTGAGTCTTCGGACTGGCAAGAATCCAATAGAGGTGTTAGTCAGAGCTGTTGAGAATTCTTCCCCATGCGAAGACACAACAAGGATCAGCATGGGTGGAATAGCCTATCACCTCTCAGTGGATGTTTCGCCTCAGAGGAGAATCGACTTGGCGCTGAGACACCTAACTAACGGTGCCAGACAAGCTTCTGCAAACAACCCGCGTTCGATAGACGAGTGTTTGGCCGACGAATTGATACTTGCTGGGAATCACGACGTGAAGAGCTTCGCTGTAGCAAAGCGGAATGAAATCGAAAGAGTAGCTCAAGCATCACGGTAGCAGCTTTTCAATTTCCTATTTTAGATGGATTTCAACGATATCTCCGTCTTCAAGATGGAATGTTAGTCCAACTCTTTGGGGGCTGAAGACCAAGCGTTTCGACCAGACCTTGGAAAAACTGAAGTTCTCTCTGAAATCACTGTGAATGGCTTTTGCCAAGTCGTATATCGTCGCTCCTTTTCTGAGGATGAACGGTTTCTTTGAATACTCTCTTTCGTTGGGTTCTTTCGTGTAGATGCGCATTATCTCCAGCGTATTGAATAAGGTTTCACCGAGTCTGTCCAGACCTTTGCCTGTGATTGTGGACACAGGAATCACAGGGAGCTTGTTGCCGGCGTAAGCTTTCAACAACTTGAGGTTTCCTTCTGCTCCTTCTAAGTCGATTTTGTTTGCAACAATTATCGTTGGTTTGAATACCATGCTTTGAAAAACGGCTTCTTCTATATCGCTGAGTGTGGCTTCACCGTAGATCTTCACAAAGGCGTCATTAACGTTATAGTCTCTTAGGAGTTTTTCAACTTCTTTGAAGCTGCAGCCGATCAGCCTCCCCAGAACCACGATTCGTAAGCCTGCGCCCATGTACTTTCTATCAATCTCAACCTTCGACTTCGGTTTGCTCGTGGATATTCGGGCTTTATTCATCTCGTCCAATATGCAAGTCAGTTGTCTAACGGGATCTTGTGACAGGTCAACTAGGATAATGAGGCCGTCAGAGTTTCGAGCAATGCCCAGTGTCTGTAGGCCCCAAGCCTTTCCGTCTGCCGCGCCTGGCATAATAGCCGGTGCCTCAATTATCTGGAACTGCAAATCTTCATAATCCATAATTCCAGGAACAGGTTCTCTCGTAGCATAGGGAGTGGATGAGACTCCGACCTTTGCGTTGGTGACTGCTCTCAGTAGACTGCTTTTTCCCGCTTTTGTCAAACTTATCAACACGACTTGTGCGGCGCCTTCCTTTTCCAAGAAAATCTTCGGGCCGCTTTTCCCTGTTTTCTTTTTCTTCCTTTCTTCAATGTCTTTCCTGAGGGCAGAAATCTGTTTCTTGACTTGAGCACAAGTTTTTGCCGTCCCCTTATGTTTTGGAACCAGGCTGAGAAATTCTTCCATCCGCTGGATTCGCTGTCTCGGATTCTTCGTCTCTTCGACTTCTGCCCATTTTTTCCTAGCATCGGGGGGCAAATTAGCAGGCAT
>CAZHZB010000022.1:0-11507 GCA_964537045.1 uncultured Candidatus Bathyarchaeia archaeon
AGGAACTTCTGATTAGCTTCATTGGTCTAGTGATTGCACTGATATTCAGTGCTCTGGCTTTAGGCATTGCGAACTGGGGAATAGGCGTCTTCGGAATATCGGGAGATATGGCAAAAGCAGCTGCAATAATGGCCGTGGCAATAGTCATAGGTCCGTCAATAGCCGCGTTCGCTACCAAAAAGTGTTTTTGACAATTGAAATCTGCAACCAACTTACCCCTATTTTTTTCGCCTTTGATAAAGTGATAATTCTCTTGCAAGCTGAAATCCATAAGTTGTGCGTCGGGCTATTTCCTTTCTCTGATTGTTGGCGGAGTCTTCAAGGAAGAGAAGGCTGGTTTGAAACGTTTAAATGCGGAAAATCAGACCTAATCAGAGAGGTTTGAGCTGGTATGGCAGAAAGCAATGAGGAAAAACTTCCGATATCCGAATTCTACAAAGTCATTGAATACGTCAACATTTTCAAGAGTCAGAAATGGTGGGAAGCCGTAGTCATCTTCGAATCGTATGGAAAAAGGTCGATCGGACTGTATCTCTGGCAGAAAAGGGAAGATGTTTGGAAGAGAAAACACAAGTTTAACGTCAGAAACCTTGAAGAATGGAACAAACTCAAAAACGCGATAGAACAACTCGCGCCGAAACTTGCGGTAAGACAATAGACCTCGCATATTTTGAATCTGGATTTTCTATCAAAATCTGGAATTGAATAGTCTTATTAGTTGACTTTTCACTAGAAAATCCAAGGCGAACAGTATGGAGTCTAAAGAAAGCCAGACCGAGCAAGAACTGGCCGATAGAGAAGCATGGATAGTCGAAGGTGCAGAGGAAGAAGAAAAGACAGAGACGAAGCCTGTCAAAGAAACAAAGACAGCGCCTAAAGTGAAGGCAGAACCAAAACAGAGACCTAACATGCTGTATTTCGGCCCAAACAATGGAACAGACAGGAAAGTCTTTGTAAACGGGCTTTCCGTGGGTCTGGGGGTTGGATGCATTACAACATTCATAGTAATGTGGATTGCAGTGTTTTTCACACCGCAAATGCCTCCTAGCGCAACGTACCAAGACTTGCTCTCAATATTCATCTTCCCAATGATCTACCTGCTGGCAATCGGTCTAATCGCCGTAACATTGGGCATAGTGAGAGAATTCTACACTGTCAGGCTCAAACCCTAGAAAGCATTTTGCCCGAATTCATTTATCCTTCAGTTCAATAAGATTTAACAAGTGACACCAGAAACTATACTGGTGGAACGGATGTCTTCATTCAAACAGTTTCTTAAGGAGCTTACAAAAGAAAAAGCACCTGGACCCGCCGCTTCATTTTCCACGGTTCATTTGTTGTTGGCAATGGAACGCATAGCTGCTAACCCGATTGGGCGAAGCAAGTTGGCAGAGGAATTGAGAATTGGAGAAGGTGCGACGCGAACACTCATAAACAGACTGAAAGATGCAGACCTGATCGAAACATCAAAGGCGGGATGTTCCCTCACCCAAGACGGTTTCAAACTGCTGGGAGAGTACCAGTCAGCCATCAAGAAAGTGAGAATTGAAAAGAACGAATTGACTTTGACAGACTACAACTATGCCGTTCTCGTCAAGCATAGTGCTCAGAAAGTAAAGACTGGAATGGAACAGCGAGACGCTGCAGTCATCGCAGGCGCGAAAAGTGCGACTACAATGGTGTGCAAGAATGGACATCTGACATTCCCGTCACCAAGCCGGGAAATGAATAGTTGTTTGAAAGCTGCGTCTCAGATTGAAAGCATTCTGAAACCGAGAGAAAACGACACTATAGTAATTGTGGGTTCAGATAGACCTGAAAAAGCTGAGTACGGCGCCTTGGCAGCAGCGCTGACTCTTCTGGACAACAGCCAAGGATAGAAACAGTCAAACGGTTAGACGGTGTACTGGTCACCCGCGGCAAGAACGCGTTCCAAGGCCATATTGAAGTTTATTATTCCGTCATTTGTTTTTGCAGAGACTGGCAACAATGGAAAGTTCAACCCTAGTCCGTAGATTGCCTGCATCATGCTTCTGTTCAACAGTCGCTTTGTTCCCTCAAGTTTCTCTTCTATGGCCTCAGCCAAAGCGTCTTGCCGGACAGACCAGTCAACGATTCTGTCAACCTCTTCATTCGGCAACAAATCGCATTTGGAAAGCACGTGAAGTTGGGGCAGCATGAAACGGTTGAAAACTGCGGTAGACAAGAAGAGATTCGAGACATAGTTTGATGGATCCATAGAAAAAACTGCGTCGTACAAGTAAACTATGGCTTTCGGTTCCTTCGTGAGCTCATTCGCAATGTAGGGTCCGCTTGCCCTAAAAGCAAAGAGTTCCATCTGTCCCGAAGTGTCAACTAGAACTATGTCTGACTGCAACTCCTCTATCTCCTTAGAAATCTTTTCGATTTGATCAGCAACGAGGTCAGCAGCCATTATTAGGGCACCGTTTGGACCTAACTGATACTTTTCCATCAATTCGCTGATGTCAACATAATCACGGACATCAATCTCCGGTGAATATGGCAACACGTCCACACCTGGATCTAGATTCACCGTTGCTACATCCTGTTTAGACATCTCAAGCCAGTTACCAAATGCCGCTGTAAGTCTAGACTTTCCAGAACCAGCTGTTCCTATTATGAAGACAATGTACACGTGCAACCAATCTCCAGTCAACTATCAGGCAACGTTCAAAATGTGAAACGTCCATTCTCAAGTAAAAGCTTTTTCTGCCAGACTTTGGATAGAAATGATTTCGTTAGATTTCGAAGAACATCTTTTCTCGACGCTCATACATACATGCTTCGGCGTATCCAGCTTCCCTAGCCAGCTTCACAGCATCGATAAGGTTCAGGCCAAGATCGTCAGGGTTGTGAGCGTCAGAACCGAAAGTGATTGGAACTGAATATTCGTGAAGTATTTTCAGAAACTGCAGGCCAGGGTACATTTCCTTGCAGGGTCTGATCAGTCCTTTTGCGTTGATTTCAACGCACATACGTGACTCAACAATCGCTCCTGCAGTGTCTTTGTAGATTTGGGAAATGTCATTATCAGGTTTAAGGCCAAAGATCTTGATTAGATCCGGGTGCCCGACGATATCGAACAGTCTGGTTGCACACATTTCCCTTACAAGTCGGAAATACTGGTCGTAAGACTCCAATGGATCTTTTCTTGAATGTTCATCCATTCGTCTAGGATTATCTACACTCCAATCACCGATAAAATGAACGGAGCCTATGACGTAATCAAAAGGGTACGCTTTGAGTATCTCTCTTATCCTGGTGACCTTGTCAGGAAAATAGTCCACTTCACTGCCAAGCTTCAACTTTACTGCAGACTTTTTCTTCGCTGTCACGAAAGCCTCGACGTACTTGGACATGATTCCTGCAAAGAAGTCTGATTGTTCATTGAGACGCTCCTTGTCGATGTGATCTGAAAAACCTATCTCGGTGATTTGTTTTTCCCACGCCTTATTTGCGTAATCATCCATGCTTCCCTTGCCATCAGATGAAGATTGCGTATGAAGGTGATAATCTACCATCATTCAGTCTCGCCAGTCTCTGTTCTCTTGACTTTTCCACCGTTCTTTTGCACAAGATTCGTCAATTGGACGACGGCACTGTTCAATCGGTCCTCAGCAGTCTTGCGGTTTTCTGCGGTTGTTGAGAAGTGAAGTTCTATGTGCGATTTTTTCCCTTCGACTTGCGGGACATTCTTTGTGTAAACGTGTGATTTTACGTAGACGTGTGGGTTATCATGCATGGACTTGTCGATCAGAGGTGCCAGAGTCGATTCCATAATGCCATCAAGGTAAATGCTGATTTCAAAAAACGCCACCTTGCCAACTTGCTTCTTTAGCATTGGCACAATAGACTCTTCGAAAATGGCTTCCATCTCAGGAGGAACACCCGGCAAAGCGATCAAAAGAGTTTTCTTTATCTTAACCAGCATCCCTGGAGCCGTGCCAACAGGATTGCGCAGCGGTTCTGCACCTCTTGGAAAAGTGGCCATCTTGACTCTTGCAGGCGTCATCTCAACTTTCTCAATTCGCCTTTCTCTCAATAGTGCCTCATACTTTCCTCGCACCAAGGCCAGAGCTTCCTCGTTAGCTTCGAGTTTCACATCCAATCCCTTGGCAATGCCTTCGAGCGTCTTATCGTCAAAAGTCGGACCGAGGCCGCCTGTGGTTATGATGAAAGCTGGTTTACGGTTCAGAACTTCTCGGATCACTGCAGCAATCTCATCCGTGTCATCGCTTATGACTGTTATTCTTTGGACGGTTGCGCCCAGAGCAGTGAAGCGTTTTGCGAGCCAATGAGCATTCGTGTTCATCGTCTTGCCTATTAGCAATTCATTTCCTATGCATACTAGTTCAGTTTTGTGACTCATTGTCAGACTGCCCCGCATGAGCGAATAATCAAAAGTCGTTCATTCTTTTATGCTGTTTGCTGGATTTTGCCATGAAAGCTGAGGATAGATCCTACTTTTTCTTGCTGAGATACCATTTCAGGTATTCTTTCTTTTTTTTCTGCCGTTCCTCTTCCTCAGTCTCAGCTTTCGGTCTGAGCTTCTCTCTCAGCTCCATCAACTCTTGCTGTGTAACAGACAACCCACAGCTCTTACACACGTAGTGCTTGGTAGCGATCATGTACTGCATTTCGCCGCCACATTCTGGACAGTACGGCATGCTTTTTCACTTGTTTCTGGGTCTAGAGGAGAATCCAGTTTGAGAAATAGCTTTCGGTGCGACTTTCTGTCAAAAGAAATAGTTTCTGGTGAGGTGAATACCACAGTGAACGTAAGCAAATGAAAAAAACGCAACTATGTCCCGTCCAAACAAGGCTTTCCAGAAAACAGAAATGCCCAAGTCGAGTCTAAGCCAGAACGAATTGCCTCAGCTCGGCCGAACCCTTCGCATCGGAATTCTGTTCCGTTTGATGCTATCTCGCGTTGCAGACCCAGCAAGCGACGATCCAATGGGCTTTGACTACTCGTCCAAGCGTGCTCCTCAACTTGGGCAAGCGTACTAGCGCAGAAAAAGAATATAACTGTTTTTCACAAAGCCATCCATCTTCTAGAAAAGTAATTGCCTTCGCTTTGACACACAAGATGAAACTCGGCCACGATAACTAGAGGAGTTTAGCACTTCTACCGTTGAGTATTTAAACAAAAACCGTCTAGAGCCAACAGACTAATCCGTCAAGCAATGATAAAGGCATATTAATACTGTGCGCCGTGCATAAGGCCATATTGGAAAAAGGAAAGGTGGCAATGGACAGAACAGAGAAATTCGAAGAAGACCTTGAACTTCTTACATCGGAATTAACACAAGACCTGCAATCAAAAGAAAAGGATAGCTTAAACACACTCAAAAATCGTCTTCTGGAGCTGCAAAAAGTAAACATTGTCAAGATCAACCATTCGGTGATGGAGCTCGTCTGTGCTAAACCACTAGTACAGAAAGGATACAATGTGCAGGTGGAACATCAACTGGAACCAAACCTGACCTGCGACCTTTACGCAACAAAAGGCGACGGAAGCCACATAATAGAAATAGAAACAGGTTACATTCCACCCGAACACGCCCTCGACCCGTCGACTTACCTCCTGGCGAGAATAGCCAGCAAAATAACGAGATACAGTAACCACACAGGCAAATTCGCCTTGGGCACACCACCCCATTACATCCTACCAATACCAGAAGTACTTCTGATGGCACCTAGAAAAAGAACGCCGGAGAACTTCGAAACCGTCAAAACCCTCTGCGATCTCTATTACAAGAACCCGCCAGTAACCCTGGACGAAGTGAGAAACGCCAGACTGCACAGCATCTACATAATAGACATAGACAACCTTACCGCTGAAGAAATCGACCCAGAAACCTACACAAAAAACAAACCCGCCGTAGCCAACAACCTCACCAGAATTCTATAGCTCGCTACTGTTGCTACTCTGTTGCTGTGCGCATCAATTTCATTTTATGAAATTCTCAAGTCCAGCATCTCTGGCCAGTTGAACTGCCCTATTCATCTCGGCGTTCGTTAACCTTCTTCGCAGTTCTGGAACCTCAGACGCACGCCATTCTGGCCTGTACTGGAACATGACGTTGACCCGTGTTGATGTTCCGAGGTTTCTGGCTATCCAGTTGGCTATCGGTTTCGTGCAACAGTCAAGATGACCGGGCAGAACAAGCATCCTTATTATCACTTCTCCGAATTTCCAAGCGGTTAAGTGATTATGAGTGCACACTTCCCAGTAATGTGGAGCATCAGAGATCTTTGCACCACAATTTTCAGGACCGTACTTGAAATCCAAGAGATAAATATCCGCAAAACCAGCTAGCAGTCGTGCCGCCTCGGGGCTGTAGTAGGCATTTGAGTTCCAGACAATCGGTACGTTCACGTCAACATGTTTGAACACACTCAACCATTGAGGAAGCCAAGGAGTCGGTTCTCCACCTACGAGATTGATGTTCCTGCAACCGTTCAAACGCAGTTCCTCAACTTTTTTAGCCAATTCTTCAGTTTCGTAATCCACTCCTGTCTCTTCCCACTGAGAAATCGTCCAGTTCTGACAATGTTTGCACCGAATCGTGCAGCCCAATGTGAAAATTGTTCCTGACGGAACTAGTTCAGGTTCTTCGCCCATGTGTTCGAAAATGCTTGATACCTTCATCCTGCTTCCGCACTTGCAGTAGCCTAAACGTCCTCCACGTCTGTTGACTGCGCACCTGCGAACACACAGATGACATGATGTGAGAATTCTGTCTGCGATCTCAATTTTCAAGTCAAAGTAGGACTTCTTCGGCGTAGGCACGTCTCGAAAGCTCTCTTCATTTGAGTCAACCACTTTCTCCATTTCGCAAAACTCGCGCGTAAGATCATCGTGGTTCTTCCACAACGTTTCGATCGAATCCTGTTCAGAGAATTCGGCTGGAAGCTTTCTGGAGATCATGAACTTGGCGGGTTTCTCATTATTCATAACAGAAAAGTATCTGCCAAGACTTTTTCCGACCATTTTGTCCTCAACAACCGTGTTAGTATCCGGTCGAAGAAATCTCCACGCTTCCAAAGTTTCACTCTGGTCCAGTGCAGGCTAAAGAATAGCATGAGGATAAGAGTGTCCGCCTGGATGAAGTTTACCCTTTATCGGAATATCATGCCCGCATACAGGGCAACGCATATCTTTGGTCAAGTTCCAACGGACGATCGCGAAACTGTAACGTTTTATAACAATTTCATTGCAGTTCGGGCAATACGTGCTTTCGCAGGGATGCCCAGGCACGTTACCAAGGTAAACGTAGTCCAAGCCAGCTTCTTTTGCAGTCATGTAGCCTTTTTCGAGAGTCTCGACTGGCGTAGCAGTGGTGCCTGTTAGTTTATAGTCAGGATGAAAACGCAACAGGTGAAAAGGGGTGTCTTTACCGATTCCATCCTTGATCCACGCGGCAAGCTCCCTTATTCTCTCCAGTGAATCTCCTATCTTAGGCACAACCAGATTTGTGATCTCGATGTGGATGTTGTTTCTCCTCATCTCTTTCAAGGCTTCGAAAATTGGTGCAACAGAAGGAACTGCCGAAACAGTTTTGTAGAATTCTGGATCGGCTCCTCCTTTAAAATCCACGGTGGCAGCGTCGAGATATGGAGTTATTGTCTTCACAGTTTCAGGTGTCATGTATCCGTTCGTGACAAACGTGTTGAAGAAGCTCACTTGGCGCGCGAGTTTAGACGTATCATAAGCGTACTCGAAGAAGATCGTCGGCTCAGTGTACGTATAGCTTATTCCTTGGCAATTGTTATCTCTCGCAGCCTTCACGACTTCTTCTGGCGGGAAGTGTTTCCCAGCGATTTTCTTCTCTTGACTTATCATCCAGTTATCACAGAACTGGCAGCGAAAATTGCATCCTACTGTTGCAACGGACATGACCATTGCTCCTGGGTTGAAGTGTGATAGGGGTTTCTTCTCCACAGGGTCTATACTGGCCGAAATCGCTTTGGCATAGTTGAGTGAGTAAAGAACCCCGCCTTCGTTCTTTCTCACGAGACAGAACCCGGTTCCGCCTTCGTTTATCCTGCATCTTCTCGCGCAGAGAAAACAGTCGGCCTTCTTATCGCTCAGTTTCTCATAGAGCATGGCTTCATGAAGCGACATCCGATTACCTTCTTGAATTTTCGTTCGGTTCTTAGCTTATAAATTAAGCTCCATCGAGCTGCTCTTGGTCCGTTGGTTTGAATTCAAACACCAAGGGAGAAGAAGTGGTTTTGACATCCAATTCTATGTTAAACAAACCTTCTAACAAACCAGCCCATATCTCGGACTCATTAATGAATGGGGTTTTGATAAGGATGTACTTGTCCTTCAAATAGAAATCGCCAAATCCTTGCACACGAAGTCGCTTGAAGACATCAGGCCATCTCTCACGATTCTCCGTACGAAGACCCATAGTTGTCTCAAGTGAGATCTTGACGGCTTCACCCATTCTTCTTCCTATCTCGCGCCACTTTTCCTTCGGAGTGTTTTGAATCAGAACGTTAAGAAGCTCCACGTTAACGAAAGCGATGCGGCTTATCCCGCAATAGTATTCGCCTGGAAAGCGCCAGTCATAGATCGTCATGCTCCGATACACGTCGAGCATTTTGGAGATCAGAGGTTTTATGCCAGGCTCTTTTCCTTCACGGATCAGAGAGTCGATGAAATCTCTTTCGTCCTTATCCAAGATTATCGTGGTTCTTCTCGCTGATCCTTCGTCTTTTTGAACCATTTCCCGGAGTTTCTTGTCTTTCTCATCCGGCATAGATGATATATCTCTTAGCATATTTTATATAATTTGCTCCTCACCCAAAGCATACGCAGACATAATCAGGATCTGATCATCACCAGCAGCATCTTGAATTTTTCAATCGCTCTCAAGGCATGAGGCTTATTCGCAGGCAAGACAATAATGTCTCCGGCCTGTACGACTACAGATCTACCTGCAATAGTGATTTCGGCCTGGCCATCGAGGGTGTGAACCAAAGCATCGTAGGGAGCAGTATGTTCACTCAAACCTTCGTTCTTGTCGAAAGCAAACAGCGTCACAGTTCCTGCCTTTTTGTCAACGATTGTTCTGCTTACAACCGAACCTTCTTGATAACCTATCAGATCAACCGTCTTTGTCGGTTGCGAAAACTCTGATTTCAGAATTTTTTCCCTAGATTGCTTCAAATGCTCAACACCTTCCATGCGTTGATGTGAAAAATGCTATGACCAGAGATATATAGTCTTGTTCAATCGACTTGACCGAACGACTTTTAATTCACACAAGGTATCGTTAAACGTGCCGATGACGAGCCTTATCCTCTGAAAAGATGATGTACTCTAGGGTATCTGAGGCAGAAAAACCAATTGTCTAAGCAATTATTTTATTCCTAATCAGATACCACATGAGCACTAGCCCAGCAATTACCATCGCGAAGCCGCCCACAGTTGCAGCAAGATAGCTTATGTGAAGAACGTTGATAACGGTATACGCTCCGTATGGTCCTCCAAACAACAGCAAGGCCATGATGAGAACCAAGAGCATCTTCACGTATTTTGAACCAGTTATCGGGGCTTTTGTTTGTTGTTTATCCTCTGACATTCCTTCTGCGCCTCGGTAGTACCTTAAAATCGACCCTTTCTCTTATAACCCTTCCTTTACCTCGTTACCCAATGCCTTCATCAGGAACCTGAACACCGCGAAACCAGCTCCTCGGTCTGCCTTGAAACCCGTCGTCGCTCCCAGCAAGCAAACTCCGTCCAACCCCCGTTCCTTGGCAAGCCCCAACAGTAAACCAGTGGCCCCGACGACTCTTCCTTTGCTGTAGATTACGGCGCCTTTTTCCATGAAATCCAAAGCCAGTCGCGGCGAAGTGGCCGCCACGTATACTTGGGCTTTCTCTTCCTTTACAGGCGCTCCACCAATCGTGAAAAGAAAATTGCAGCCTTTCTTTTGCACAAAATCCAAGGTTTCACTACAAAGCGCGTAGTGCGCCACGACGTCGTCGAAGGACGGCTGCGTGTCGCCGGTCATTATTATGAAGTTATTCTTCTCTGTTGGCGCAGAATAGAACTCGTATCTAGGCAGATGACAGATGCCTTTTCCATTCACTGAAACGTAATCCGGAAAAGAAGGAGCATACAACTCCGCAAACAGTTTGGCTCCGCAGAATTTCATCAACAGATAGGCGGCAATCTTGCCTACGTTTCCAAAACCAGGGAGACCTTGAACAAAGATAGGATTCTTGAGTTCAGGATTAGAAAGTTCCCGAAGGTAAGGCTTGTTCAAATTCCTTGACACCAGATTCAATAGGTAATAGTTGTGGGTCTAAAACGTTTCCGTAGTCCTCGGAAATTGTCGGCGAGCTTGCCACATACAAGCTGTTGCGTTGACCAAAAACATTTAAGAGGGCATATGCTCAGCTTTAGAGACAGCAGCGGGGTGGGGTAGCCAGGATTAACCCGCTGGGCTCATAAGGGCATGAATGCTCAGAGAAACCCAGAGATCGGTAGTTCAAATCTACTCCCCGCTACCAATAAGAAGTTTTTTGCGGGAAATCGAAAAATAGAAATCGTTGGGAACTCGTGACCATTTGAGGCGCTATGCTCTGCCTTTTTCTTCTTTCCCGAAGTAGGTCGTCCACTTGAGTTTTCTAGCGTCTCTTCCAAAGAACGAACTCTTTCGGCATTTGCTTGAACAGAACCACAGAATTGATCCGTCATTCTTGATGTACATCATCCCTGTGCCCGCTGGAAATTCGTTGCCGCAGAATGCACATTTTCTTGGTCTTGGCACGGGTGATGTCTCCCTTCAGTTCCTATCCTGCGATTATCTGTTTATTTTCTTTGCTTCCCTTTCAGTTTCTCTAAGCATCAGTGTGTCTTGGACTCTGACTGGTCCTTTGACGTTCCGTGTTATTATGCGTCCCCTGTCTTTGCCTTCGAGGATTCTTATTCTGACTTGGCTGATCTCACCAGTGACGCCCGTGCGTCCTAATACCTGAATTACCTCGGCAGGTGTAAGTTCGACCTGCTGGGCTGCTTCTTTTGATTCTCTTGATTCCCGGGAGTCTCTGGCTTCCTTGCTCATTACGTGGATCCTCGTCTCACTTGTTCGACTCTGGTGACTATTTCCTTGATTAGTCCCGTGGCATCTCCTTCTTTGACTATGCACGCCGCGCCTGCGGGAACATCGATTCCGATTGCGGTGCCTATCTTTTCCTTATTTGGAACGTAGATGTAGGGGATTTTTCTTTCCTCACATAAGAGAGGCAGGTGCGCAACAACTTCGGGGGGTTGAACATCTTCTGCAATCACCACAAGCTTGGCTTGGGCTCTTTCAATGGCTTTGGTTGTTTCGTTGGTTCCCTTTCTAACGCCGCCTGTTTTGGCAGCTATCTGCAGGGCTTCATAGGCCGCATCTGCAAGCTCCTTTGAGACTTCAAACTTTACGAAGAATGGTTTGGACATAAGCCTCACCCTTCAAATG
>CAZHZB010000023.1:0-9156 GCA_964537045.1 uncultured Candidatus Bathyarchaeia archaeon
GTTTCTTTTCAAATGATGACATGTACAGCTCTACTAATCCTGTGCCAATTGGTATTGACTGCCCTACTATTACGTTTTCGGTCACTCCGGCCAGAGGATCGCTTTCACCTTTGACGGCCGCCTCAACGATGTTGGGAACGGTGATTTCAAATGCGGCTCGCGCCAGCACGCTTGATTTCTTGCCGCTGATGCCATGTCTACCTATCTGTTGTACTTCGCCGGTGGAGGTCATCATGTCCGCGACGAGCATGACGTGACGAGTGTCAACATCCAAGCCTTGCTCTTCCAAAACACCTTTGGCTTCGTTCACCAATGCGTTTCTCGATGCTTCTATGCCCAATGTCTTGGCAATTTCGTGAACATTGTTGGTGGTAGTTCTTGAACTATCAACACCAGGAATCTCCAAAACCCTTGCCAGGTTGGAACCATCTGTGTTGATCACCCACTCACCATGTTCTTCTGTGACCAGCACACGCTTTATGCCCGGAACACCCTTAACGTGGAAGGCAGAGACTTTTCCAAGCAGCTTCCTGATGGTTTCAACTTTCTTCGGTTGAATCCTGATGCTGTTGCCTTTCGACTTCACCGTGGCATTCGGAAGTTCCAACTTCTCCTTCAAATAATCCAGCGTTACTACACGGTCTTCCATCATCGTTTTGTTAAGCTCTATTATTATTTCATCGTGCATCGGATCCAAGTAGATCGCTTCAGCCAAGTTCTCCATCGTCGTGTAAACGACTTCGCGCGCCACTTTCACAACTGCTTCCCTGCTCTTCCTGAATTCTTCTGTCAAGTAGATCTTCATGATCGGAGTGGACGGAATTCTTCTGGCGTCGACAATTTCAATCAGCCTAGGCAAGCCTAATGTAACGTTCTGTTCTCTGACACCTGCGTAATGGAACGTTCTGAGAGTCATCTGTGTACCCGGTTCGCCTATCGACTGGGCGGAGACGATGCCTACCGCCTCACCTGGCTCCATGAGTGCCCGCTTGTAGCGATCAACTGTCATGTCGACTGCTTGTTCAACAGCCGATTTTGTCAATTCTGTCCTAGCCAAGTTCTGCTTTAGCTGATCGACCAGGATCGGGGTAAGCTGACCTTCAGCCGTATCCAGCTTTTCCTTGATGAATTCGCTCGTTGCGGCCTTGCCTCTCTCCTTTCCTATTTTGATCTGATCAACCAGACGGCTGACGTTGACAGCCTTTCCGTGATCACTCTTGGCTGGATCGACACCGTCTTCCCCATACTGGAACTGGATTATGTCTCCAGCCGAGTTGCGAACTGTGCTGTCATATTCTAGGCGTATGTGTTCGAGCGCGTTGATCAGTCGTCTCTGCATGTAGCCGCTCTGCTGTGTTCTGACTGCTGTGTCGACGAGTCCTTCCCTGCCACCCATGGCGTGGAAGAAGAATTCGATGACATCAAGTCCTGTCTGGTAGGAAGAATAAACGAAGCCTCTTGCTTTGGGATGTTGGTCTCCTGCCTGAAAGTGTGGCAGGGCTCGGTCCACGTAGCCTCGGAGGATCCTCTTTCCACGGACCGACTGTTGTCCCACACACGCGCTGATTTGCCCGATGTTTAGGCTTGAGCCTCTTGCTCCTGTCCTAGTCATGATTATGCCCGAGTTTTCCAAAGTGAAGTCTTCGTCAGCTATCTTACCTGATTCATCTCTTGCCTTTGCAAGCTCGTTCATTACGTAAATCTCAAAAGAGTCTTCAAGTGTTTGCCCAGGAAGCCGCGGCAGTGTGCCCTTGCGGTAACTCGCAATCAGATCTTCGATTTTGTTTTCGATTCTTTCCATCGTCTTGTCTATTCTTTCTTCAGCCTTGGGGGAAAGAACCAACTCGTTGTAGGCGTATGAGAACCCGCGCATGGAGATGTAGCACTTCAGCATTCTTGTGATCTTGTTAAGGAATTCACGCCCTGCTTGTGTCCCATAGTCTTTGATGATTCTGTGCAGAAGGCTTTCAGACTGTTCGGCGCCTATTGAACGGCGGTCTATGACTCCGCTCACCAGCTGACCGTTCTTCACAACCACATAAGCATCGAACTCGCACTCTTCTTCCTTGCACTTCACGCAGCCTTGGCATATGTTTGCCTTCAAAACGTAGTTCATGTTCTTAGGCAGAAAGAGGCTGAATATCTGTTTCCCAGACCACATCGGCTGCGGTTGTTTGATTTTTGGTTCGGGTATCTCGCCTTCGTACCTCGCTCCTAACAGAAGTCGGTTTACCTCGCTTCTAGTCAGATAGTTTGACGACCTTGTAAACAAATATGCAGAGGTTATGAAATCTCGAATGGCTCCGATTATCGGTCCTCCAAAACGTGGCGAGAGTATCTGGTCTTGAACCTGCATGAGGAGCAACGCTTCTGTCCTAGCTTCTTCGCTCTGAGGAACGTGCAAGTTCATCTCGTCGCCGTCGAAGTCTGCATTGTAGGGTGGACAAACGCACAAGTGAAGCCTGAACGTCTTGTAGGGCAACACACGCACGTAGTGAGCCATGATGGACATGCGGTGAAGTGAAGGCTGACGATTGAAGATCGCTATGTCCCCATTCTTAAGATGTCTTTCAACAACAAACCCTAATTCTATGGCGTCCGCGATCTTTTCCCTATCCACGACGAATTCGAGCCTTATCCGCTTGCCGTCTGGCCTGATAATGTACAGAACGCCTGGATACTGTTCAGGACCATTTCTGACGAGTTTCCGCATCTCTTCGATGTTCCACTCCGTCACTTTCTCGGGCACTGACAGTCGCATGGCAATCTCTAGCGGCACTCCGACCTCGTTTATGTCCAGATTCGGGTCAGGAGAAACGACGGTTCGCGCCGAGAAGTCAACTCTTTTTCCCGAAAGGTTGCTTCTGAATCTTCCTTCTTTACCCTTCAGCCTCTGTGAGAGAGTCTTCAATGCTCTTCCGGAGCGATGCCGAGCAGGGGGGATTCCTGAAGCTTCATTGTTGAAGTAGGTAGTGACGTGATACTGAAGCAATTCTGACAGGTCCTGAATGATCAGCGTTGGCGCCCCAGCATCCATGTTCTCCTTCAGTCTTTGGTTTATTCTTATGATGTCAACAAGCTTGTGTGTCAAATCATCTTCCGAACGAATGCCCGATTCCAGTGTAATCGATGGACGAACATAAACCGGCGGCACTGGAAGAACTTGCAAAACCATCCATTCGGGACGCGCGGTCTTCGGGTTGAACCCCAACAGTTCAAGATCATCGTCGGTGATCCGCTCCATCCTTTCCCGAACCATGGACGGCGTCAGAGGTTCTGAACCGCTTTCCGGAATCTGTTCACTGAACTTCGTAGGCTTCTCGAACGTTATCTTGTATTGAACAGCCGCACAGTGTGGACACTGTTTCCTCTTCGTTTCTTGCATGATCGTTTTGTACACTTCATCGGGAACCAGTCCCAACAGCTGCTTTGCTTTCTGAACGCGCGCTCTAGCCTTCTCGATCACATCGTCGGGTAGCAGTATGCGCCCACAATTACGACAGGCCGCCCTCAGAAGGTCATAGATGATTTTGGTAAACTCGATGTGTACTATCGGAACCGCGAGTTCGATATGGCCGAAATGCCCCGGGCAACGGATTGCCGTGTTTCCGCATGTTTTGCATCTCTGTCGGGGTTCAAGTGTGCCCAACCTGCCATCCATGAGCCCGGCCGATATCGGGGCACCATCTTCATCGTAAGTGTCCGGTGTCTGAACCTCTACAACTGAGAGTTTTCGAACATCTTTCGGCGAGAACATGCCAAAGTTTATGTCATCAACAACTTTCCTTACAATCTCTTCCTGGGACATATCATGCCTTCTCCTTAAGTGCCAATTTAGGTGAAATACACAAGCTCATGAGTTCTTGAAGCAGAAGTTTGAACGCGTAGGACACGATGACCGGTGATATTTTCGCTTTGTCTTCGCAGAGTTTGCAAACGTACTTTCTCTGCTTCATATCATAGTAGGCTATGTGCCCACATGTTTCACAAATGTAAAGCGTGTACTTATCAGACTCTTCAAGAAGCCTATCTCTGAGAAGCATCGCAGCACCGTGGCCTATTAGACAGTCGCGTTCCATTTCTCCAAATCTGAGACCGCCTCCTCTTGCTCTTCCTTCAGTTGGTTGTCTCGTCAACATTTGGACTTGCCCTCGAGCCCTAGCGTGTATCTTGTCTGCAACCATGTGGTGCAGTTTTTGATAGTGAACAACACCAACGTAGACGTCTGCCACGAATTTTTGACCTGTTACACCACTGTAGAAGACTTCTGCACCCGTGCTGCTGAAGCCCAACTTTATTAATTCTGCTCTGAGTTCGCTCGGCCCCTCGTTCGAGAATGGGGTTCCATCGACTGGTTTTCCACGTGCGGAAGCAACTTTTCCAGCCAGTGATTCTATGAATTGCCCAACAGTCATTCTCGAAGGAATTGCATGCGGGTTGATTATCAGATCAGGTACTATGCCATCTTCCGTGAACGGCATGTCTTCTTGAGGGACTATTAGACCGATTACGCCTTTCTGTCCGTGTCGCGAAGCAAACTTGTCACCTAGTTCTGGAATACGCTGATCACGGACTCTCACTTTAACCAGCTTGCTTCCTTCTCCAGACTGCGTAATGAAAATGGCGTCAACAGTGCCAGTTTCTGATGGGCGCATGTCTACCGAAGTGTCGCGCATTGAAGGACCTTTGACCTCGAATTCTTTGTACTCTTCGAGGAATCTCGGCGGACTGATGCGACCGATTAGTACGTCTCCTCCTGCAACTCCCGATTCCAATCCGATTATGCCATCGGGTTCTAGCAACCGGTAGTATTGTTCGCCTCTGTATCCTCGAGTTCCCGCTTCGGGCAATGTGAACTTGTCTTTCAATCCACCCAAGTATTGCCGACATTCAGCCTCGTAGATTCGGAAGAAAGTCGAACGTCCTAGACCTCTTTCGATTGATGCTTTGTTGAAGACTAACGCGTCTTCCATGTTGTAGCCTTCGAAAGAAAGCACCGCCACTACGTAGTTTTGTCCTGAGGGTCGGAGTTTGTAGCCCATTGTATCCATCATGGCCGTTTCGGCAAGCGGAACCTGCGGATAATGCAGGATGTGTGATCTTGAATCTACACGTTGCTGGAAGTTCGTTGAATAGACTCCCAACGCTTGCTTGGCCATTGCTGCTTGGTAGGAGTTTCGTGGTGACTGGTTGTGCTCAGCGTACGGAATTGTTGAAGCGCAGATTCCGAGGATGGTATAAGTGGCAATTTCTAGGTGCGTGTGATCTCGGGCCAATCCTTCAAAACTCAAGGACACGTAGGCGTTTTCCTCTTCTTCAGCGTCCAAGTATTCAACGGTACCGTTCTTTACTAGATCTTCCCATGCCCATTCCCCGGTGGCGATCTTCTCTACGTGTTCGGGCTGAAGTCTTGGAACGCCGTTGTCGACTATTATGAGAGACCTTCTGACTCTGCCTTCGTCGCAGTTAACGTAGATCTCTTCTCTTTCGCCCTGCGATTTTGAGAAGTAGGCGATGTTGACTTCTGTTGATATTTCGCCTCTCCGTCTCTTGTCGCGGAATTCTCGTGATAATTGCTGAGCGTTTTTGCAGTAGCCCACGATGTTGCCGTCAACGAAGATCTTTGCCCCATTGAGCTTCAAGTCATCATTGGCCTCAAGAACGGGGCTCACACCTTCGCCAAACAAGAGTTGCTTGATCTTATCGGCGTTGACACCGACCGAGATACAGGCTGAGAGAGCAAGGTTCTTTACGAGTCCACAATTGGAGCCTTCAGGTGTCTCGTTTGGACACAGTCGTCCCCAATGGGTCGCGTGTAAGTCTCTTGCCTCGAAGTTCGGTTGACTCCTGCTTAGCGGAGACTGCAGTCGTCGCAGGTGACTCAGCGTTGAAATGTGATTCGTTCTGTCGAGAAGCTGGGTTATGCCAACTCTTCCTCTTCCCCAGTTGCCTGTTGCGAGTGCGTGCTGGAATCTCTCAGCGATTATGCCTGGACGCACTGCGGCTGAGACAGTTATTATCGGACCTTTTACACCTATTCGTTCAAGTTGATATTTTATGTCGCGCGTAAGATTTCGGAACGCTACTCTGAAGAGGTCAGCAAGAAGTGGACCTGCCAACCTCAGCCTTTTGTTCTTGAAATGATCTTTGTCATCGGGCTTTCTCTTTCCAAGTTGTAGTTCAATCGCCCTGCAGGCCATTTCGCCCAGGAACAGAGCCTTATCCTTTCTCTTCTGTTCAGTCCTTCCTATGTGCGGAAGGAAGTTCTTGTCTATCGCAGTTACGGCTTTTTGCAGTCGGTATTCTTCAACTTGCCCGTGGGCAACACGGTTGCCAATGAACAAGATCGCGTCTTTAGCAGTGTCCACGCCCAAGGCCTTTTCATAGGATGGGTCCAAAACAGCCTGAATGTCCTTGTCTAGAGAAATCGCTTCAGCGATCTCTTTATCCGATTCCAATCCCAAGGCGCGCATCAACGCAACGAACGGAACCTCGGAAGGAACTCCGGGCATGGAAACATAAAGCGCTCCGTCAGACTTGATTTTCAGTTCGATTCTTGCTCTGAAACCAACTGTGGTCGAGAATATTTTCGACATGTAAACGGGGGTCGCACCCTTCTCATCAATATCAACGATTATTCGGTTGGGCGCCAGATCCTCCATTGCGACTATCACGCGTTCTGAACCGTTGACGACGAAGTAGCCGCCATGGTCGTCAGGGTCTTCTCCCACCGCTACCAGTTCTTCTCTTGACAGCTGTGAGAGGAAGCAGAGTTTTGATTTCAACATCACTGGGATGTTTCCGATGTAGACGAGCTCGGTGTCTTGTTCTCTTCCGTCGATGACGGGGGTCATTTCAAGGGCAACTGGCGCTGCATAAGTGAGGTTTCTGAGCCTAGCTTCCATAGGGTAGATTTCATGTTTTGTTCCATCCACTTCGGTCGCGTAAGGTCCGGTTATTCTTGTCTGTGGGTCTATTATCCAGATTTGACCCAGCTTGACCTTGTATGGGTTTTCAGGCACTTCAATCGGGATTTCGCCAACTTCATCTATTACTTCCTGCAGTCCACGGTCGATAAATTCGTTGAAAGAGTCTAGATGTTGGCGCACCAATCCTTTGTCCTTGAAAAACGCATCCAGCATCACGTGTGTATCTTCTTTTGATATCTCAGTCAATTTCAACCATCTCCCGCAACTCTACGTTTGAACTTGCTCGAACGTATCTACTTGGTGCGGGTTTTTCCAAATCTTCAATTTCCTCCGACTGTTGGGTCATTCCTACTTGAAAAATGGTCGCCAATATTAAAGAGCTAAAACGTAAACTACACAGCTTTCTAATAAACTTTTTCATGGTCAATTCGTGGTTTTCGCTTTGTTCGTCTCTGAAATGATGGCGGTTGTCGACGCGAAATTCCATCGGAGAGACGATGGTTTCTAAGTCACGGGAAATAATTAATAAGAAAGGAGGCGTAGTTCTGGGAGAGGTGCAGGGGTAGCAGAGCATGGCCAAACCCGCGACAAATGGGGCTTTATGCGCGGGACTCAAGATCCCGTCCTGAAGGGGTACGTGAGTTCAAATCTCACCCCCTGCACCATGTAAGCTCCGCATTTTTCACGTATGAAAACAGCGTAGGATAAGCAAAGTGGAAAACTTTGGATGCCTGACTAAACGCATATATCTTTCCATCTGCCTAGACACGAACTGGTTCAAGGCGAAATCATGACGCTTGTCGAAGAAATAGTCAAGCTGAAAAAGGAAAAGAACGCTATTATTCTTGCTCACAACTATCAGAGACCTGAGGTTCAAGAAATAGCCGACTATGTTGGAGACAGCATCGAGTTAAGCAGGAAAGCCATGGATGAAAAAAAGGCAAAGGTCATAGTGTTCTCGGCTGTCGATTTCATGGCTGAATCGGCTGCAATATTGAACCCCGAAAAGAAGGTGCTGCTACCTGCCCCTGGTGCACGTTGTCCGATGGCGCAGATGTTAACGGTCGACGAAATCAAACGTGCAAAGTCAAAGCATCCTGGCGTGCCAGTGGTCGTCTATGTGAACACGTTGGCGGCGGCCAAAGCCCAAAGCGATATATGTTGTACTTCGGCCAATGCCGTTCAGGTTGTCTCATCATTAAAAAGTGAAAAAGTGCTTTTCGGACCTGACCGCAACCTCGCGGAATATGTTCAGAGGAAAACTGGAAAAACGGTCATTCCGATTCCAGAATGGGGTTTCTGCCCCACGCACTTACTGTTCCAGCCTGAAGACATTCAGGTACTGAAGATTCAATATCCTGAAGCGATCGTGATGGCTCACCCAGAATGCACGTTTGAAGTTCAGAAGACCGCAGATTTCATCGGAAGCACCTCACAAATCTGCAGTTACGCCAAGAAAAGCAAAGCGAGCATTTTTGTCGTAGCGACAGAGGAGGGAGTCCTCCATCGACTGAGGAAAGACAGCCCAAGCAAAACCTTCGTTCTGGCCTATGATGGTGCTGTCTGCCCAAACATGAAGCTCAACACGCTTGAAAGGGTCTATGCATCGCTCAAAGAAGAAAAGTATCTAATTACAGTTCCAAAACCCATCGCGAAACAAGCGAGAAAGGCGCTTGAAAGAATGTTTGAGTTGAAGTAGGATTACCCGAAAATGCGGATGAAGGAGAATTTAGCAGTAATGGAGAAATTAGCCACTAAGAAAGAGTTGGAAACGGCAGTAAAAGACGCGGTAAGATTGCATGGCCATCTAGGACCGTTTCTTGTTATCGGCGTCAGGATGGGAAAGCTCGCTGAAAGAACTCTCAAACACAGCTCTGACAAGGATATCAAGTTCCAAGTGACGATAAGAGTTCCCCAGACCACTCCGTTTTCATGCACAATCGATGGAATACAATCAACGACACGCTGTACTATCGGAAACCAGAAACTCAAGGTGGAGAAGTCAGAAGAGATTTCGGGCAGTTTTGAAGTTCGAAGCCCGAAGCAAGAGCTGAGAATAAGCGTGAAGCCTAAGATAATAGAAGATCTGTTGAATCGATTCAAGGAAGGAGCCACTGGCGAACAACTAGCTGCGCATATTGCTTCGGTTCCAGAAGAGGAGCTTTTCATCACAGAAAAAAGATGACCTTCCACTGTCGCGAAACCGGAAGACTGAACTTGAACATGA
>CAZHZB010000023.1:9256-11464 GCA_964537045.1 uncultured Candidatus Bathyarchaeia archaeon
CTCGTGGAGAAGATACTGAACGCTGAAAAAACCGGGACTTGTCCGTTTGAGCAGTTGGTTCGGAGAATCAGAAATCCAAAGGTGGCCTATAGAAAACTCGTGCAAACCTGCTCCGTGAACAGAGCGGCTAAACCCGAGAGATGATGAATAGATGGATAGCGAGCACGAACAATTTATATCAGGGGAAAACGATGAACTGAAGCAATTAAAAGAGAGAAAACTGGCGGAGTTCAAGGCGAGAAAAGAGATGAGCAAACCTGTTCATGTGACGGATGCAGATTTCAGTGAAACGGTCAAGAAGCACCCTGTGGCTCTGATTGATTTTTGGGCAGAGTGGTGTGGTCCGTGCCGAGCCTTGGCCCCGACGATTGAAGAATTGCACAAGGAATATGCTGGAAAAGTGTTCATTGGAAAACTTGATGTTGACGAGAACCCGCAGACTGCTGAGGGTTTTCAAGTCTTGAGTATACCGACGTTGATCGTGATGAAGAATGGACAGGAAGTGGACAGAATCGTCGGTTGCGTTCCTAAGAAAAGCATTGAAGCCGTCTTGAAGAAGCATTTGGGGTAAATGAAACATGGACATACAACAACGTAGGATGATAGGAGCACTCTTGCTCTTGTTGGGCGTCTCTTTCCTGGCGGTGGGTGTTTACATGGGGCAACTGAATATCATACTGGATCTGCTGAAAAGGGCCTTTACAGGTCAATAGTAGGTTTCTGCCTGCCGCACAGCATCAATTTTGACTATGCGAAGTGAGCTACTGGTTTTGCCCCTTCATCTTCTCAAACATTTTTTCAAGAGTCCAACGGATGCTTGATTTCAGCTCTTTCAGACGGTCGCTGTCAAAGTTTCTGATGACCAGTCCATGAATACTGTCTCCTTCTCGCATTATGTCGAAGCATAGAATCCTGTCAGGAGTGAGCTGACCGGATTTGACCAGTTCGCTGTCTCTTTCCTGCATTTTCAGCAGTACTCTTTGGATGAGAAACTGGTTGAAAGGCGGGGTGTTGATGTCGAAGTTTTTGTCTTTTACGAGCATAACATGCAGCGAGCCGTCATCGCCAACGTACAGGTCGGCCAGAGCCTCTCCTGTGTCGGATTTCAGAACGATAACGTTCGGAGCCTCGGTTTCGGTTTGAAGGACATCTTCGGAACGTATCGATTCTTCTTGTTCTGCTGTAGTTACGGGCATCGTTGATTTGGCACTGATTTCTGGTCGCTTGAACCCTTTCTCGAGAAGTATCGAGTCAACGGTATCGAGTGTTGCCTCCAGATCTGTGAGTTCGGCATTGAGCCCTTCTATTCTTGTTTCGAGTTTCTTCTTGAACGCAACGAGCCTCTTCATTCTTTCAGTGTTGTCGGACATTGGTTTGCACATGGATCAATTTGTTGTTGGCCTTTATCAAGTCTTTGACCTTTCACGGTTTGAGCAGAACGCCTGCTTGCGGCAACTTATCAGGGCATTTGCCTCACTTGATAGGGATAGCTCGTTTTTCCCGTGAAGAAGCAAGCGCCGCAAACTGCATGCTAGAGGCGTCTGATATACTTGAAACCAAGTCAGACATCTTTAGATTCTGAGCGTTTTTGGGATAGTAGGCCATTCTACTTCCGTAGCTTCCATCGTATCTATCGTGGACAGCGCTACCGATCGTCTGATTGTCAGCAATGAGGCTTTCCAGCAGTTTCATTGTCTCACTATCCGTGTTTGCATCAGTAACATAGCCAGCCCATCCAATGAAGGCTTCAGCGCCTTTTTCATGGAAGGCTTCTGCCATCCCCTGAAGGTTAGGGAGGAGGGTATTACAGCCCATAGCAATCACGACACTTCTAGGGAAGCTGCCTTGCAGGCTTTCTATGAATTTGGAGGTAATCGCGAAGTACCCCCTTGGGGGTTGAGTGTAGTTTAAGAAGCCCTCCACAAGTAACCCGTTTTCTTGTTCTTCGCGGTGTGCTGAACTGCTGTAGGGCTCAGAAGTAAACAAGTCTACGGTCGAATTGTCATCTCTCAGTGCGGCATGAGCACGTATTATTATTATTCCGTAGTTGTAGCTGGCGAGGTTCTTGAAGAATGCGACATCTATGGTTCCGTTGTGATAAGTGACGTTGAAACCATGGCTTTCCAATATTGTCGTCGCATTGTTGACAAACAAAGGGTTTGGTAGTTCTTCTCCCAGCTGATCGATTATGCCGGCTTTGAGAGAAAA
>CAZHZB010000024.1:0-3741 GCA_964537045.1 uncultured Candidatus Bathyarchaeia archaeon
GGAACACAGCAGATGGCACCCAGAGAAGAGGGTGGCTCGCCTTCAAACGTCAGCACAATCGAAATTTGGCTTGAACGCTAGAACATCGTTTCCGGAAGAAAAACACGATGCTCCGCTGCGCCTCCTTTGTTTGCGGAGGGCGAACAATAGTTGAAGATGGGACTTTGCAGTTTCTGCCTTAAAAGCGGGATACTGTGCCAAAAGTGTTTAGCTAAAGTTAAGTCTGGAGAAATTAGCGAACTCGACCTGAAAGTTGCCCGTCTGTTGATGTCTCTGGAGGAAAAGTATCCTTCTATTCAAAACGTGTATTTTCACAAAGCGATTGACGCTGATGGAACTCTGGCAATTGTTGTAGGCCCCGGAGATGTACCAAGACTACTGGGCTATGGCGGGAAAATTGTAAGAGCACTGGGCGATGAAACAGGAAAGAATGTGCGCATTTTGGAAACAGGTGTTGATGACAGAAAATTCCTAGAAGACTTGTTTGCCCCGCTGAGCATAATGACTATTAACACGATATGGCTTCCCGACGGAAGCACCGAAACGCGTGTGATACTTCAAAGAAGACGTGGAGCACGCGGATCCTTTGATGTAAAGGCTCTGAAGGACATTGCCAGTAGGGTTCGTGACATCACGCTGCGAGTCGAATACGCAGATTAAACGAAACGGGAAGTGAATCCCATGAAACTCGATTCCATTGGTGATTGGAGCAGAACCCACTATTCTGATGAAATCAAACCCGAAGATGATGGCAGAGAAGTAACACTATTCGGCTGGGTTCAAGAGATCAGAGACCTTGGTGCAATCCGCTTCATTATACTGCAAGATCGAGAAGGCACTGTACAGATCACTGTTTTGAGGAAAAAAGCCGACAGCGAAGTGCTTTCGAAGTCAGATCTTTTGCAGAAAAGGTACACTATCGGCGTGAAAGGAACAGTAAAGAAGACTCAAATGACGCCTAGAGGCATCGAAGTCATTCCGAACCAGATCAGGATCTTCAATACTGCTGAACAGTTGCCAATAGACATTTGCGGAAGAACCCCAGCAAACCTTGAGGTCTGTCTAGATGCACGTGCACTAGACCTGAGTCTTGAAAAGAACGTATCTATCTTCAAGATACAACACCATGCTGTTGACGCAGTTCGAGCCTTTCTATTCGAAAAAGGATTCCTAGAAGTGCATACTCCGCGAATAATCGCCTCAGCAACCGAAGGTGGAGCAGAGCTATTCCAACTTGACTACTTCGACAGAAAAGCGTACCTCGCCCAAAGTCCACAACTCTACAAGGAAGAGCTCGTCATGAGCCTCGAAAAGGTCTTTGAAATAGGGCCTTTTTTCAGAGCTGAAGAATCGCACACACGCCGACACCTGAGCGAATTCGTATCGATAGACATTGAACAAGCGTTTGCGGCGAAAGAAGATGTCATGCAGATTCTTGAACAATTGATTCAGCACGTCTGCAAGACTGTGACCGAGAAATGCCGCAAGGAACTAAAAACACTCAAATACAATCTGAAAGTACCTGAGATCCCCATCAAACGTTTGACTTACAATCAAATACTAGATGAGCTGAAAAGTGAAGGAATCGAAGTTCCATGGGGCGAAGACATCCCAACACCGGCGTTCAGGACGATCGGCAAACTTCACCCATACTTCTATTTCATAGTTGACTGGCCGACCGAATCAAAAGCCTTTTACATAAAACCACGCGATGATAAACCTGAGATCTCAGAAGGCTTTGATTTGATGTGGCGATGGGTGGAACTTGTTTCCGGTGGAACGAGAATAGCTTCTAAAGAACTCCTGATCGAACGCCTGAAGGAAAAAGGCCTTAACCCAGAATCCTTCAAACACCATCTGCAAGCTTTTGACTATGGAATGCCACCACACGCTGGCTGGGCAATCGGGCTGGAAAGATTCACAATGATGTTGACTGGGAAGAAGAACATAAGGGAAGTTGCACTGTACCCTCGCGACAAATTTAGGTTGACACCATAACCTCTGTTTAGGCATGTTCCTGTAAAAATCATCACGTATTTTAGACAAAAATGTTCTAAAAACTGATAAATACCTCTTCCATTATTGGCAACGCATGGGAGACGATCTAGGGATCGAATGCGGCGTATTCGCCGCGATAAATTACAATAACCAACCAGTTTTTCCGTATATATACTGGGGGATGAGAGCCCAAAATCACAGGGGCCACCAGTCACACGGTTTTCTCACTTATCTTGACGGCAAATTCTACGCAAACAGAAGCCTCGACCTAGTACCGAAGATCAGGACAAACGCTATACAAGAGTGGTTCGGTCGTTTGCCAGGGAATATCGGCATCGGGAACGTCAGGTACACCACCTCAGGAAAATGCGATGAGAAATCGCTTTTGAAGGGAACACAGCCTGTGACAGCAGCCAAGAAACGGTTCAGGCTGGCGGTGTCATTCAATGGTAACGTTGTGAACACGTTTCAGCTCAAGAAGGAAATCCTCAAACAGTTTCCACACTTCTCTTATGAATGCGACGCCAATCTCGTCTGCAACAAATTGTTTATGGAGTACCTGAAAAAACAAGACATAACCTCGGCTGTCGAAACGTGCATGAAGGAAATCGACGGCGCCTTCTCAGTAGCTGCCATAACCCAAGACGGTGACTTCTTCGCGTTCAAAGATCCACATGGAATAAGGCCGCTCTGCGCAGGGCACGGTCAGGATAGCTCGACCTTTGCGTTCTCTTCGGAAACCGCGAGCCTGGATATAAACGGGTTCCAAAGAGACTTTGAACTGGAACCCGGAGAACTCGTGAAAGTTACGGAAGATGGTTTTGAAAGAAAGAAACTCGTAAGTGGGCAGAGAAAGGCGTTCTGCGCCTTCGAATTTGCCTATTTTGCGAGACCAGATTCGAGGTTTGACGACAAATACGTTTACGAGGTCCGTGAGGAATTTGGGAGAAACCTTGTTAGAGAGAACCCGAACATTGTAAAAGATGCTGACATAGTTATTTCGGTACCTGAAACTGCTGATGACGCTGCTCTAGGAGTACATGAGGCTTCCGGACTAAGATGGGAAAGAGCCTCGCGAAGGCATCGCTACGTAACTGAAAGAGCCTTCATCCTTCTTGGCAGAGAACGTGACCAAACGATTGACAGGAAAATCAACATTCTGGAGTCTAAGATGAAGGGCAAACGCATCATTGTAACAGACGACAGCATAGTTAGAGGAGACACCACCAAGATCATCGTTCGGAAGCTTCGCAAGATGGGAGCCAAAAAAGTGTACTTGTTTATCACTTTTCCGCGCATAATCGGACCCTGCTTCTACGGAGTAGACATGGCAACGTACGGTCAACTGCTAGGCGCAAAACATGACGCCGAGGAAATAGCAGAAATAATTGAAGCCGACAAAGTCTGTTATCAGTCAATAGAGGGACTAGTCAAGGCGACGGGATTCAAAAAAGAGGATTTATGTACAGGTTGCATAACAGGCAAATACCCAACGCCTCTAGCCCAAAAAATCGCTGACGAAGCAAAGAAGCAGTTCTTACAAGGTCACGAAGAAAAGGAAAGGCTGTACGAGACGGAAGAACCACTTCAAGCCTCATGTGGACAAGAATAGGTTTTCAAGATCATCCAAAATAGCGTGGTGGAATCAGAAATGGAAAAGGTGGGCATACTGGTCATTTCGTACGGCTCCAGAGAAGCAGCAATGATCGACGCCTTCGCACGCAGTACCAAGTATCAATTGGA
>CAZHZB010000024.1:3841-11365 GCA_964537045.1 uncultured Candidatus Bathyarchaeia archaeon
GAGGAGAGCAAAGTTCAACAACGACTGTTGTTCGACAAAATCGTGCCAGAAGCAAATCCTCGCTTCAGAATCTTTAACCCAACCGACTACGAGAACGTTTCACAAGTCAAGAAAGATGTCTACAAGTGGCTTGACGAACTCGAAAACCAAGCTGTAATAAAGCCTGACAAACCAGCCGCTGGAAAAGGCGTTGGCGTGTGGGGCGACCACTTCAACACTCGGGAACAGCTCTTCGAGCACTTTCTTTCAAATTATGAACATGGTTCGGTGGTCATTGAAGAAAAAATCGATGGCGAAGAATCAAGCTTTCAAGCACTCTGCGACGGAAAACACTTGGTACCCCTGCCTGATACACGAGACTACAAACGGGCCTTTGACAGAGACAAAGGACCAAACACGGGAGGCATGGGTTCGTACAAGGATGAAGGTGACATACTACCATTCTTAACAAACTTGGACCGAGCGAAAGAACTACAAATTGTGAGCAGAATCTTTCAACAATGGAAGGGAAAAGATGCTTCGTCCTTGAGAGGTGTGCCGCTATACGTTGCCTTCATGCACACAGGCAAGGAACTGAAAATCCTTGAAAACAACAGCCGCCCAGGAGACCCCGAAATAATCAATATCTTACCAGTGCTCGAGGATGATTTTGTCGATGTCTGTTTCAAAATCCTGGAAGGAAACCTCAATCAGATTACGTTGCGAAGAGAGGCAACAGTCGTAACCTATAAGGTTCCTCCTTCTTATGGCGGATTCTCCCAAAACTTCCCGAGGCGTGTCAACAACAGAAACATGGACAAACCGGTTGATCTTACAAAAGCGTATGAACTCAGCAGAAGACATCCTGATCAAGTTCGCATTTACCCAGGTTCAATGGAAAAACGTGACGGCAAGAACTTCGCGCTTAAGTCTAGGGCAGTCTGTGCGGTGGGAATCGCAGATAGCATTGAGGACGCGCGATCAATTTCGCTGGAAGCATTGAAAATGATCAAAGGCGGATCTCTCTGGAACAGAACCGACATCGCGTCGAGGGCTCATATAAACAGAAGCAAGAAACATCTGGAGAAGCTGAGGCGCAACCTGTGAAAAGGGTTTTCATATCAGACTGTGAAGGCCCTATCTCGAAAAACGACAACGCGTTTGAAGTAACTTCACACTTCGTTCCAGCAGGAGACAAAATCTTCTCGATAACAAGTAGATATGACGATGTTCTATCGGACCTTGCCAAAAAACCTGGCTATAATGCAGGCGATACGCTCAAACTTGTCGTACCTTTCCTGAAGGCATACGACGTAACAGACCAGCTTGTAAGGGAATTCTCAGCAAGAAACCTAGTCTTGATACCCGACGTGAAGAACACGCTCGAACAAGTCAGAGACAAAGCACCAGCCTACATTGTTAGCACAAGTTACGAGCATTACATCGAAGCTCTATGCCAAGCAATAGACTTTCCGTTTGGAAACACGTACTGCACTAAGCTGTGTCTGGACAAATATGAATTGAAGGAGCAAGAAAGAAATCAGCTAAGAAAGATTGGCGAGGAAATTGCAGAAATGCAGATGTTCGAAATTCCACAGGGAGCCAATAGCTTGAAAGACCTTCCCTTCAAGACCCAGGTAACGATTCACAGGTTAGACGAGATTTTCTGGGTTGCGATAGAAAAAATGCAGATTGGGAAGATCTATTCAGAAGTCAATCCGATCGGTGGGGTCGAAAAAGCCAAAGCTGTAAAAGACATCACCCGCAGACTGCCAACAACTTTGGCAGACGTTATGTACGTGGGGGACAGCATAACCGACAAAGAGGCATTTAGACTCGTCAAAGAAAATGACGGGTTAACGGTTTCTTTCAACGGAAACCAATACGCAGTCGAAAATGCCGATATCGCAGTGATGTCTCCTGACAGTGCAGTAACTGCCGTATTAGCCGAGGCTTTCGTACGATCTGGAAAAAGAGAGACATTAGAATTAGTGGCGAACTGGAATCGTCAAACACTAGCGAGTAGCTCAGTAGATGACAACCTGAAGAAATGGTTCTTCCAACTGCATCCACACGAATTGCCCAAAGCTAAAATAGTAAGTACTGAAAATATGGGAAAACTGGCGAAGGAAAGCAGCGAATTTAGAAAAAAGGTCAGAGGAGAAGCCGTGGGCAGGTTAGGATGAACGTGATTAAGAAAGACTTGATCGAAAATACATATGCTGAGGCCTTTGACGGATTCTATACCCGCCTGATCGTGACTGCTGAGGACTCCGAAACCCTGAGACGCGCGGCTGAAGATGCAACTGCCACGCCTTCCACAGTCATCGGCAGACTTGAAGGCGGAATAGAAAAGTGGCTCGGCGAAAAAGAAACTCCGGACAAACGGAAAGGCGCAATGTTACAGTTTTGGGGAGCAGCTGACAAGAAGAAACCCTTCTCAGACAGTCTGAAAAAGTTTGAGATCGAACTCTCTTATAGGGTCCGACAAGACATCCTCGTTAAACCATTCACGGCACTTTTTGATGCATTACTCACGGCCGAGGGAAAGATTGACATGATGGAAAGGGTGGGCCATTGCGGCGATGGTTATGAATGGATCGAAAAACGCCACGGCCGCGAGGTGATCGTTGTCCCGATAATGATTCCCGACTTCGTGATCGAACGTTACCTAGGCTATGCTCACGGCATCATGGGCGCCAACTTCTGGATAATGTGCAAGACTAAAGAAGCATTAAAAGAGGCAGGGGAAAAAGCGCTTGCTGCGATACACGAAGTAGATGGAGTTGTCACATCGTTCGATATCTGTTCTGCCGGATCGAAGCCAGAGACGAATTTTCCATGGATTGGACCAACAACCAACCAACTCTATTGTCCGTCGCTAAGATTGAAATTGGGCAAGGAGTCAAAGGTACCTGAAGACGTTAACTACATCCCTGAAATTGTAATCAACGGTGTTTCGATGCAAGCGGTTAAGGACGCGATTAGAAGAGGCATAGAGGCTTCCTCAAAAATCAAAGACGTAGTAAGGATTTCGGCTGGCAATTATGACGGAAAGTTGGGGGAACACAAAATCTACTTGAGAGAGCTTTTTCGATGAGTCGGTTTGATGCAGTGGGGTTTGGAGCCCTTAACGTCGACAAACTGTTCAAAGTTGACAGAATAGCGGTTGCAGAAGAAGAGAGCTCTGTAATTGACTATTCAGAAACATGCGGTGGCTCAGCCGCTAACACAATTGTAGGCTTGGCGAGGCTCGGTTGCAAAGTTGGTTTCATCGGAAAAGTTGCTTGCGATTCCGAAGGAAACAAACTACTACAGGAGTTCAGAGACGAGGGAGTGAACATAAAAGGAATAGCCATAGCCGAAGATGGAAGAAGCGGTAAAGTAATGGGTTTTGTTGACAGGAATGGCCAGCGAGCCCTGTACATCGATCCAGGTGCGAATGACATGGTAAACCCCAAGGATGTAAACCTGGCCTACATCTCGAACACTAAGCTTTTGCACCTTACTTCTTTCGTCGGAGAGCAATCATTCCAAACTCAGAAATGGCTTCTTGAAAAACTACCGAAGAATGTTGATGTGAGCTTTGACCCAGGAGCCCTCTACGCTAGACGCGGAATGAAGGAACTCCGACCGATAATAGAGAAAACATCAATCATGCTGCCAAACGCAGGGGAACTTGCATTGATCACGGGGAAAAACGACTACAAAGAAGGAGCAGATCTGCTACTTGATAATGGGGTGAAGATAATAGCCGTCAAGCTTGGAAGCAAGGGGTGTTACGCGACCGATGGAAAACGAAGCCATTTGGTAGCGCCTTTCAAGATCAAGGTCATCGACACGACCGGGGCCGGAGACGCGTTTGACGCTGGCTTCCTCTATGGGTTGCTCACGGGAATGACTCTTGATGAAGCTGCCAAAGCTGGCAATTTCGTTGCCTCAAGATGTGTAATGGCGATGGGTGCGAGAACTGGATTGCCAGCTCTTGAGAGCTTCAAGACCAACGTGGGTAGAAACATCAGAAGAACGCGAGATTTCTCAAAGAGCTTCTTTGCCCCCTAGACGACTAGGAAGTCTCATCGTTTTCTTTCCAGATAACTTACTAGGCTTTCAAAGACTAGTTTTCCATCAGCGAATTCCGACATTTTCTCTTGTCGTGTCCAATCGGGTTGTTGCCACCAGTAAAATGCTCTTTCTGGATGAGGCATCAAACCGAAAATGGTTCCTTCTGGGTTACATATACCTGCTATGTCATAGAATGAGCCATTCGGATTGGCAGGAAAAGAGCCCTCAGCATACTCACCGTTGTTCTTGCAGTACCGAAACACGAGTTGATCGTTTTCAATCAGCTTGTCTAGAAAACGTTTCTCTTTTTCTTTTGCAAAAATGAATCTTCCTTCACCATGTGCGACTGGCACGCGCAGTGTCTGCCCCTTCACAATCTCCGCCGTAAATATGCATCTTCCCTTGTTTTCATGCCTGAGGTTAATCCATCTACAGTTGTAACCCGGCGGAATATTGGTCGCCAGTGCAGCCTCGGGAACTTCCCTGATGCCTCCAAACCCAGGAAGCAGTCCAGCTTCAACAAGTACTTGAAACCCGTTGCAGATGCCGAGGATTGGACGATTTTCATCCACGAATGCTTTCAACTCTCTACCGAGTCTTGCTAGAATCCATTTTGCCCAGATTGCCCCAGCTCGAACATAATCTCCGTAAGAGAAACCGCCTGGAAAGACCAACGCATCATATTCCAGCATCCTTTGCCGTCGAACCATCTCATTGACATGAACGGTTTCAGCTTGAACCCCGAGTTCTTGGAAGGAACGTCCAGTCTCAGCGTCGCAGTTTGTTCCACCGACGCGCAACACGCATATCTTGATCTCTTCACGTTTCATAACTCAAACCCCCGCGCTGAGCGTTCCTTTCCAGCTCCTGAAGAGGTCGCCAAGGGAAGCATCGATAACAGTCTTACCGCTTAGCCCACGGACGCAAAGGCTTGCAGTTTTTGTCACTCTTCCTATTTGAGAGAAGACTGTACCTTTCATCAGAGCTTCAAAATCCTTGCGTGCTTTCTGTGAAACCTCAAGAAGGAAACGACTGTTGGATTCTGAAAACAAGATAAAATCGTTCCGGTTCGAATTCCGCGCGGGGACTTCGACCAGATTCATTTCAACTCCATGTCCGCCTGCAAAGGCCATTTCAGCTGCCGCGACAGCCAGACCGCCTTCTGACAGGTCGTGGCACGCTTTGACTAGGCCCAAGTCGATGGCTTTTGTCAAAGCCTTGTAGACTTTCTTCGCCTGATTCTTGCGAACCTCAGGCACCGTCTTGCCCAGAAAGCCTTTCAGTCTGTAATACTCCGAGCCGCCCAGCTCATTGAAAGTCTCGCCCGCGATGTAAATTGAGTCACCAGGTGACTTCGAGTCCATCGATACTGCGAAACGCACGTCCGGAACTATTCCCAATGCAGTCACGAGTAGTGTCGGAGTTACCGGTCCCAATGGGGATTCATTGTAGAGGCTGTCCTTACCAGAAATGAAAGGAGTTTTGTAGGCGACCGCGAAATCATAACAGGCTTCGCACGCCCTCACGAGACTGCCAAGCCGTTCTGGACGTTCAGGGTTACCCCACGAGAAGTTGTCAAGAAGCGCGATTCTTCTGCCGCCTACAGCAACGTTGTTTCGTATTGCCTCATCAATAACCGAAGCTGCCATCCAGTAGGTGTCTATCTTCCCGTAGTTCGGGTTCATTCCGCACGAAATGACGATGCCTTTCCAAGAATCATTCAACGGCTTCAATATGGCCGCATCGTTGGGACCGCCATTCTCTCCCTGAAGAGGCTTCAAAACGGTGTTTCCTTTTACTTCGTGATCGTAAGTTCGGACAACACTCTCTTTGCTGGCAATATTCGGTGAAGCCAGAAGCCTGAATAATGTCTCTGTAAGCAGTTCTGGTTCTGCGAAATCGGGTTCCTCCAAGACTACACTCTCCGACACTGCAGTCTTGGCTGCTTTCGGAGGTGCAAATAGGAACGCGATTTCCATGTCAGCGACCTTGTGACCTAGGTACTTGATCTTTAGAGTTTTTTCCGAAGCGAGTTTTCCAATTGCCGTGGTTTGAACATCTTCACCTTCGAAAATCTTCAATGTTTTTTCGAGGTTTTCAGGTGGCACGGTCAAAAGCATTCGTTCTTGGGATTCAGAAACATAGATCTCCCATGGAGCAAGCCCAACGTATTTCAGGGGAACTCTGTCGAGCTCCAACTCGGCGCCGCAAGCGAATCTGTTGGCAGTTTCCCCTACTGCAGAAGACAACCCGCCTCCACCTAGATCAGTGATTGAAGAGGCGAGACCAACGTCTCGTATCTGGATTATCGCTCTTTTCAGTTTCTCTTCTTCAATTGGGTTGGCGATCTGCACCGCTGATCGTGATACTTCCTCGGATTTTTCTGTAAGTTCGGCAGATGCAAAAGTCACACCGTGAATCCCATCACGTCCGGTCTTTCCGCCGGCGAGTACAATTATGTGGTTTGGTTTTGCATTTTTCCGAAATTTCTTGAGAGGAAGTAACCCGACGCATCCACAGTATACGATGACGTTTCCGACGTAGCTTTCATCGAAGTATATTGCGCCGTTGACTGTAGGAATGCCCATGTTGTTTCCATAACTTCCTATGCCAGCGACGACGCCCGTGTAGACGTATTTGGGATGTTTGACGCCTGCAGGAAGACGTGCGTAATCAAAATCGAGGGGACCGAAACCCAGTACGTCGGTGCAGGCAATTGGGTCTGCCCATACTCCCAATATGTCTCTGATCACGCCGCCTGTCCCTGTGGCTGCGCCTCCGAAAGGTTCCACCGCGCTTGGATGGTTGTGCGTTTCCACTTTGACCGCTATTCCGTGGCCTTTGTCGAAATTGACAATTCCAGCATTGTCTTCAAAAACTGAGAAACACCATTTTGGATTGATTTCTTTGACAACTTTGGCGATGTATGTTTTGAACAGACTATTAATTTCCTTTCCGTTGAATCTTATTCTGCCCTTGAAAGTTTTGTGGCAGCAATGTTCTGACCATGTTTGTCCTATCGTTTGAAGCTCAACATCGGTTGGATTCCTGTTTCGTTTCGTGAAGTATTCTCTAACTAGCTTCATTTCGGCGAGGTTCAGCCCGATTCCAAGTTCGTTGCTCAATTTCGTGAGCTGCTTGTTTGAGGCGCCTTGAAGGTTGATTTCAAAAAGTTGAAAGGGTACTTTCCTTCTGACATACAGACCGCTGGTCATCGTATTTCCTCAATGGCGATTGAGTAGTTGTCTTTCGTGGGATTTGCCAAGAGTCTTTTGCACATTTCTTCGGCTTTCGTTTCGGCTTCTTTCTTTGTTGCAGCTTGAAGAATAACCGTGTAGTCTTTGCTTACGTTGACAGAATCAGTCTTGTAACCAAGTTCTTTCAACAACTGTGCAGTGGTTTCGCCTTCAGGGTCGCTGTGCCCAGGTTTTAGACTTACTTCGATTCTGAGGCGCCATTTCATGCACTAGATGTTGAGAC
>CAZHZB010000025.1:0-11201 GCA_964537045.1 uncultured Candidatus Bathyarchaeia archaeon
AACAATCAAAGGTCGGACTCGTCAACATCATCTTCCGTCAGATGCGGCAAATCGAAATGCGCCCTATCATTCACCGCGCTTTGGAGCTTCTTCTCGCTTGATTAACGTGGACAGCAAACGCAAATAAGACGGACCGATTGAGGTTATCTCCATGAGTTGAGCGCATGACCGGAACTGAGAGCTTACTTCCATACTTGCATGAAAAGAAAAGCTCTGAGCAGGAGCAGCCGACAATAATAGTCGATTGCCGTGAGGCAAATTCAGCTCCAAAAATTGCTAAAGGACTCAGAGAACGCGGCGTGAATGTCAAGACTGAGATGCTCGAGAAGGGTGACTACATTCTGTCAGACGTTTGCGCCGTGGAAAGGAAAACCGTACAAGATTTTGTTTACACTCTCACTCGCCGTTTTCTTTTCGAACAGCTGTTCAGGCTGAAAGAAGTCTATCCAAAATCACTGATACTGCTTGAAGGCTACTTGCCCATCATCTACAAGTACAGTAGAATTCAGCCAGCATCAGTTTGGGGCGCGATGTTCAACTTGGCCAGAAACGGTATCGCCATGATAAACACGTCGTCTCAAAAGGAAACAGTTGACTTCCTATATGTCGCGGCCCGTCAAGAGCAGATTGTTGAAAAAAGGGCGCCGATCGTTCATCCTTTCAAGAAAATGGATACGTTGGCTGATGCTCAGATGTATTTCGTCGCAAGCTTGCCCAATGTTGGAAGAGAGAAGGCATCAGCAATCCTCAAATGCTACCAAACACCATTGAACGCCATGATAAACGTAGACAATTGGCCCGAGACGGTTCATGGACTCGGTCCAAAGATAAGCAGTAAAGCCAAAGAAGTCTTGAACACACCTTTCAATATTTAATGAAAAGTACATGGGAGGTGATAGGCGTAAGTAGGCGTAGAATGTTTGACAGACTCGAATGTCAAAACTGTATCTACAAGAGCAGCAGTTACTGTTGGGGTCAGTGCCCTTACAACATCTGGAAACGAGAACAATACTAGAATATGGCACACGCGACAAACCTATAAGAGCCCATAAATAGGGTCAGTGTGTTACAATCCTGTTACTTACCTTTCAATGAGTGAAACAAAATGGATGTTGACATCAATCCAACGAGAAAAGTAGTCGTCCTGGGACTAGACAATCGGTCAAAGGACAATATTGCCTGGTGCGCAGCAAGTTATGGCACGAACAGGCTGTACTGGATAGACGGCTACTTGTTGTGCCTAGAAGTCTATGACAAATCGTTTGAAGAGGAATTGAAGAAGAAAGAATTTCCAATAAGTCAAGTTTGTTACGTGAAGTTTCCCAAGTATGAGAAACTCTACGAGATTGACAAGAGTTTTCAAATTCCAGTCGTCAACGTGTCCGACATGAAACTGTTTCAGAGCATATTGAAAGCTATCCTTGAATACGAGAAAACCGCTGCGACGCCAGCCAAATGTGACGGTAGTTAGGTTTTCTCCTCAGTTTCTTCGATGCTGGCGCAACCCAATTCGAAAGCTTTGATATTCGTGTCCAAATGCTTTTGCGGAACCAGCTCTTCGACCGCCGAGACAAGGCTTCCAGTTTTCACTGGCAACAGTCTAGTTCCGGCCAGAGCTCCCAGCAGCACGACATTTTGTGCAAGGCTACTGCCTGCTTTCTTCGCAAGCTTCGGCGCGTCAACCAACATGACCTTCTGCGTGAAGGAACGGATCTTCCGAACGATTTCTTCAACGTCCGGATATTGAATGTTCTTTGCCGCCAACTCTGTAGGCGCGATTCTTTCGGTGTTCATCAACACAAGCGTCTTCTCAGACGCGTACTTCAGATTTCGCAGCGTTTCCAGAGGTTCAAAACCCAAGAGTATGTCTGCTTGACCTTCTAGCACGGTCGAAGCAAGAACGTTCTCCCCTATTCTCACCGTTGACACGACCGTGCCGCCTCTCTGAGCCATGCCGTGTATTTCGCTGACTCTAACGTTCAATCCGTCTTTGACCGCGGCGATCCCTAAAGCTTCAGCGGCCAAAAGCGTGCCCTGTCCGCCGACTCCTGTCAAAACAATGTTGAACTCCTTCATTCAGCACAACTCCCTTCTACTGCTTTGTAGGGGCAAATGGAAATACAGAGTCCACACCCTGTGCAGATGTTCTCATCAATGGTTACTTTGTCATCCAGAAATATGGCTGGGCAGCCTAGAAGTTTGATGCATGCCATGCAATTTGTGCATTTGTCAGTGATTTTTGCCCGAACGATTTTGATGCCCATGCGTCTTTTCTCTCTCAGATCCATCAGCGTGCACGGTGACCTGAAGACTACGACCGAAGGCCCAGATTGCTGCAAGGCCTCTTTCAGCACGGCGGTCGCCTCTTTTGTCTTGAATGGGTCAACGACCCTCACATATTTGACGCCGCAGCCTTCGGCAACCTTTTCGACAAGAATCTTCTCGGCTGACGTATGCATGCCAGTCGTACCGGTTCCAGGATGCGGTTGATGTCCAGTCATCGCCGTTGCCTGATTATCAAGTACAGCCACCACGATCTTGCTGTTGTTGTACACCGCGTTTATCAATCCTGGAATCGCAGCATGAAAGAACGTTGAATCTCCTAGAGTCGCAATTGTTTCTCTTCCAGTTGTTTTGCTTATTCCTTGCGCGATGCCCACGCTTGCACCCATGCAGATCATGATGTCTCCCACGTTCAACGGCGGAGAAATCCCCAAAGCATAGCATCCGATGTCATCAGGATATACTGCTGTCTCGCCGCCAACCTTCTTGATGACAAAGTAAGATGCTCGGTGAGGACAGCCTGCACAGAGAATCGGCGGTCTCGACGGCAAACCCTTTGTCGCTTCTGCAAATTTCTCACTGATCTTCTGAAAATCAATGAGGATACTTTTGCCGGTTATCTTCGAAAGCCCGATTGCCACCAAGCGTGTCGAGAGCTCTCCTTGCCTCGGGAAAAAGTCCCCGGTCATCTTTCCACTTATCTCGACATTCGGCGCATGATCCTTGGCTATTGCCTTGATCTGCATCTCTAAGTATGGTTCAAGCTCTTCAACAATCACAACCTTGCGATAGCTTTGCAGGAATTTCGCAATCATTTTTTCAGGAAGCGGATGCGTCATACCCAGTTTCAAAAAACCCGCATCCAAGTCTATCAGGTTCGCAGCTTCAACTGCATAGTTGAAAGCTGATCCTGAAGAGATTATGCCAATTTCTCCGCCTCTTTTGACCACTTCGTTGTATGGTGATGTTTCACTGACCTGCTTGGCTTCTGCAACTTTTCTCAGTAGAACGTCATGTTTGGGTCTTGAGAAGGCTGGCACCATGACTAGACGTTTCATGTCCCGTATGAAATCGCCTCTGAGATTCGGTTTCACCACTTTCCCATATTGAACTGGTCCTCGAGTGTGACTGACGCGAGTAGTTGTTCTCAGGAGTACCGGCAACTCGAGTTTCTCAGAAATCTCAATAGCTGTAACCGTCATTTCCTTGGCTTCATGGGGATTGGACGGTTCCAGGCAAGGAAGATTTGACAATAATGCATAGAAGCGGCTGTCTTGCTCGTTCTGCGAGCTGTAACATTCGGGGTCGTCAGCCGTTACTATCACGTATCCTCCTCTGACACCCACATAAGCTAAGGTCATGACCATGTCAGCAGCAACATTCAATCCGACATGCTTCATTGCTGTAAGCGACCTCACCCCCGAGTTGGCTGCACCTGCCGCAACTTGGACGGCTACCATTTCATTGACAGAGTATTCCATGTACAAGCCGGCTTCCTTGGCGATCTCCGAGATTGAGTCACCGATTTCGGACGCCGGCGTTCCCGGATAAGTGGTCACTACACTTATTCCGGCTTCGAGAATTCCTCTTGCGATCGCTTCGTTACCGAGCAGAAGCACCCGTTTTCTTGGAGCATCTTCCAATAATATCTTTAAATCAGGCAACAAAATTCTCCTCAGACTCGTCGAAAGCTGTCACAGTCTTGAGCTTTACATATAGCTTTTGGTGAAAACCTTGCTACGTCATGATCAAGTTGACAAACCGAAAGGTTATTAAAATATCTACAAGATACTTGCACATTCTCGAGGTTTGCATCATGTCTATTAAACTATCTTCAGGCGAAGAAATCCCCATAGAAATGCACAAGACGCGAATGGTTCAAAAAATCCAGCTGGTACCAGTTGAACAAAGGCTGAAGGCAATAGAAGAAGCAGGTTACAACACTTTCCTGTTGAAAACCAAAGACGTTTTTCTAGACATGCTCACAGACAGCGGCGTCAACGCAATGAGCGACAACCAATTCGCTGCGATGATGAAAGTCGATGATGCTTACGCAGGAAGCATGACTTTCTACGAGTTTGCCAAAGCAGTGGAAGACATTCTAGGATACAAGCACGTTATGAACGTACACCAAGGAAGAGCAGCTGAACACCTTCTCGCAAAAGTCTACGCCAAACCAGGCGGCGTCATCCCCACAAACTATCACTTCACCACAACCAGAGCGCACATTGAACTGCAAGGAATGCAGGTTTTGGAGATATACTACGACGAAGCATTGAAGACAGAAAGCACCAATCCGTTCAAAGGATGCATGGACCCACAGAAACTCAAGAACGTGATTCAAAAGTATGGAAAGGACAAGATCGGTTTCGTTCGGATGGAGGCAACCACCAACCTGATCGGTGGACAACCTTTCTCAATGAAGAACCTGAAGGAAATAAGACAGATCTGCACCGAAAACGGACTGCTTCTGGTAATAGACGGAAGTCTAATCTCAGAAAACGCCTACCTAATTATGCAGCGCGAAAAAGGATACGAAAACAAGACCGTCGCGGAAATAGTCAAAGAAATGTGCAGCACCGCAGACATTTACTACATGAGCGGAAGAAAGAACACGTGCGTCAGAGGCGGTTGCATAGCAACCAACAATCTGAAACTCTTCGAACAGATCCAACCCTGGCTCCCCGTATACGAAGGCTTCTTCACGTACGGCGGCATGTCAATGCGCGAAGTCGGAGCGATGGCCGTCGGAATGAGGGAAATGGTAGACCCTGAACTGGCAGGATGCTCAGTTGAGCAGATCAAGTACTTCGTCAACAAACTCTCCAAAGCCGGAATTCCAGTTGTAACCCCGCCAGGCGGGTTAGCCTGCCATCTCGATGCAATGAAATTCCTACCGCACGTCCCACAGCCAGAATACCCTGCCGGCGCCTTGGCGGCAGCATTGTTCATTTCTTCAGGAATAAGAAGCATGGAAAGAGGCACCATTTCAGTCGACCGCGACCCGAAAACCGGGAAAGAAATCATGGCCGACATCGAGCTGACAAGACTTGCGTTGCCCAGAAGAGTGTACTCGGTATCTCACATCGAATACGCGATCGACAGGATAAAATGGCTGTACGCACACCGAAAACTTGTAAAGGGTCTGAAATTTGTATCTGAACCGCCAGTGCTAAGGTTCTTCCTCGGAAAACTCCGAGCTCTTGACAATTGGGGAAAAGACCTAACAGAAACATTCAAGAAAGAAATGGGCCAACGATAAGGCCCCTTTCTACGATCCTTTTCTTTTTCAAAATTCTATATCCAGTTACTAAGCAACCTTTAGTTTCTTCAGCTGCTTTAGAATTTCTTCAACTGCTACTTCAGGAGGCATGTCTATGTCTTCCGTTTTGAAATCTACGAAGGGAACTTTCTTCTCCATGTAGTACTTGAGAATCGGCTCTGTCTGACGTTCATAGACTCCTATGCGGTCTCTGATCACTTTGGGCGTGTCGTCGGAACGTTGGTAAAGCTGTCCACCGCATTTGTCGCATATTCCTTCAACCTTCGGTTTCAGAAACCTTGTGTTATAGACTTCTCCACAGTTCTTACATATCCTTCGGCTTGACAACCTTTCCACGATAATCCAGTCTGGAACTGTGAGTTTGATAACCGTGTCTATCTTGATTAGCTTGTCAAGCGCCTTCGCCTGTTCGATTGTTCTTGGAAAACCGTCGAGTATGAAGCCATTCTTGCTGGAGGAACGGGACATTCGCTCCTTAAGCACTTGGATCACAACATCATCTGGGACTAGCTGTCCTTTTTCAACGTAGCCTTTCACTTTTTTTCCGAGTGGAGTTTCCTCTTTCATGATTTCTCTAAGGATGTCGCCTGTGGAAAACACGTCAACGTTGAGTTTTACTTGCAGGCGTGAGGCGTACGTTCCTTTGCCTGAACCTGGTGGACCGAAAATGACAAGCTTCATATTCTCACCGTGTCCTTTGGATTTTTGTTTGCACACTCAAGGCTTTGTCGGCAAAATCTATCTGCCTTTGAAAACGGGTTTTCTTTTCTCCGTGAAGGCCGAGACCCCTTCCTTGAGGTCTTCACTGGATCCTACCACTCCGAAGCCTTCGCGTTCCAGAGCAAGAGCCGACTCTAGACCGATGTCACTGCCTTTGTTGATCAGAGCCTTAGCCACTTTTAATGCCACCGGAGCCTTCGACGCCAAATCTTTGGCAAACTGGCTCACCGTCTCTCTGAACTTGTCCGCAGGTACAACCATGTTAACGATTCCTATCTGCTCAGCCGTTTTTGCGTCAATGATCCTTCCTGTGAAAACCATTTCCTTTGCCTTCGTCATGCCCACGAGCCGCGTTAGTCTCTGCGTGCCGCCCCAGCCAGGGATGAGTCCAATGTTAATTTCTGTCTGTCCCATTTTCGCGTTTTCCGAGGCAATTCTGAGATCGCAAGACATTGCCACTTCCAAACCGCCACCCAAGGCGTAGCCGTTGATCGCGGCGATAACTGGTTTTTCAAGGTTTTCGAGGCCAACGCATAGTTTTTCACCCATGAACGACAGTTCTCTCGCTTTGAGAGCGGTCATTCCAACCATGGTTTTTATGTCGGCGCCCGCGGAGAAGGCCTTTTCGCCAGCTCCGGTCAAAACAACAACGCGGACTGCTTCGTCGGTCTTGACGTCTTCAAGCGCATGTAGGATTTCTTCTACTACTTCTTTGCTGAAGGCATTAAGAGCCTCCGGACGATTCAGTGTTATTGTGGCGACGCCTTCGTTTTTCTCATAGATTATGTACTTGAATTCCATCTATCCTCTCTCCCTCTCTATTTCTGTGTCCAGTCGTAGAAGCCCTTGCCGGTTTTTCTGCCCAGCATTTGGGCTTTAACCATCTGTTTAAGACCAGTTGTCGGATGAAATTTAGGGTCCAGCTCCTTCGTCAAAACGTCAGCAATAGCCAAGGTCGTGTCCAAACCTATATAATCCAAAAGCATCAACGGACCCATCGGCCAATTCAAGCCAAGTTTTATCGCTTTGTCAATGTCTTCCTTGTCCGCCACGCCTTCCCAGTGCAAAGCAACTGCTTCATTCAGCGCAGGAATGAGTATGCGGTTGACTATGAAGCCAGGGCTGTCCTTCTTTACGACCACTGTTTCTTTCTCCATCTTGTGAGCGATATTCAGCACTGTTTCGACGGTTTCATCGGAAGTCCTGGCTCCTCTGATGACCTCAACGAGTTTCATGAGTTGTGGCGGGTTGAAAAAGTGCATTCCGCAAACTTTTTCAGGACGTTTGGTGGCCGAAGCCATCTCCGTGATGCTCACCGACGAAGTGTTGGACGCGATAATCGCGTGAGATGGTGCATAACCGTCTACTTCTTTGAGAGTAGTCTTCTTCAACTCCAGATTCTCGGGAATCGCCTCGATTATCAGATCTGCGTTTGAAACGGCCTCTTTGAGACCGAGCATTGGATGAATCCTGGCCAAGATCGCGTTCATTTCCGCTTCCGAAAGTTGCGCTTTCTTGACGAATCGTTGGAGACTGTCCCTTATCATGCTCATGCCTCCATCGATGAATCTTTGCTCAACATCCCGCATGTTGACTTCATACTTCCCGACTTGGGCAGCTACTTGAGCAATCCCGTGTCCCATCAAACCTGCTCCTAAAACTGCAACTGTTTTGATTTCGGTCATTCTAATCACCCATCAGTTCAGAATCAGTAACTCGACCTTTTCACTAAAAAGGTTTTCCGGCAAGCTTCTGCCAATGTTCCTTCAACTTATGGAAGGAAACACTTATGCTAGTCAGCGTATCTGGCTGTCTTGGAGAAGAAAAAAGGGTTAGAAGATGAAGTTTTTGTCAAGCCATTCAGGATACCACTTGAATTTCTCCAGCGGCTCAGCCTTCCGCAGTCCATCATAAGTTGCTTTTGCCAAAGCGATTGTTTTCTTCGCATCACGATAGAGCCTGACAAGTCCCTTTGACTCTAGATTCTTCAGGATTTCGTCGAGTCTTGTATCATCGGCGTCTCCGAGTTTTTCTTTAAGGTCTTCCTTGGACATGTACAATCCCGGGTTTACGATATAATCTTCGGCAAGAATTTTCAACATGTTTGGTTCGGTTGCTTCTAGTTGTGCCAAAGGTTCGGTAGTTGAGATTGGGACTTTGATCTTCGCGTGCACTCGTCTGTTGGGCATTTTGAGGTCTTTGGCCATTGCTTTTAGTCCGCCGCGGAATATGACGAGTTTCATGATGTCGTTAGTTCCTGCTCCGATTTGATTGACTTTCGCGTCACGGAGATATGTTTCGAGCGGGTAGAATCTTGTCCAGCCATCTCCTCCCATGACTTGAATGGCGTCGCTGATTAGCTTCTCGTAAGTGTCTGAGGTAAACCTTTTCGCGTTTGCTGCTTCAACCATCGCGTCTTTATGTTGGTCTAGCAGGTACGCAGCATAGTAGACCAGTAATCTTGAAGTGTAGAGTTGTGATATCATTTCAGCTATTTTTGCTTGGTTTGTCGGAATGTCTATCGTGGGCTTATCAAACTGGATTCTTCTTTGCGCGTACGCAACTGCGTGTCGTATCGATTCTCTCATTGGCCCAAGCATTGCGGCCGAGTAAACTACCCGTTCAAAGTTCAGTCCTGCCATCATGACTTTCCAACCCGCCCCTTCGGATCCAATGAGGTTTTCGGGGGGAACTTTGACGTTGTCAAAGTCTAGGGATCCATTGGGAAGGCCAATCCATCCAGAGAGTTCGTTGATTTTTTCGACCGAAAAGCCACGTGTCTTCTTTTCGGCAAGAAAAGCCGTGAGGTGCTGGTATTTTGCCTTGTCTTCAGGTTTCTCACTTGTTCTTGCGTAGACCACGTAAACGTCAGCTAGACCAGCGTTGGTAATGAAACGTTTTTTCCCGTTCAAGACATAATCTTTTCCTTCACGCACGGCTTTTGTTTCAATTCCGGCAGCATCAGAACCTACGGAAGGTTCGGTTATGCACACAGCTCCTACGAGTTCTCCTTTGGCTATTCTTGGAAGCCATTTGCGTTTCTGTTCTTCAGTGCCGAAAGTCAACAACTGCTCGACGCCGCCGAACATGGACACCGAATACGCTTCGGACAGAGCTGAGCATATTCTCCCGAGTTCTTCAGCGATTATGCTTACGCCTGTGACTCCGACGTCCATTCCATCGTACTGTTTGGGAATAACTGCCCCGAACCATCCTTTCTGAGCGACTTGTCTCAACAAATCTGTTGGGAACTTCTTCGTCCAGAAAACTTCCTCTCCTCGGGGTATGCTTCTGTCAGCAAAAGCCTTTGCATCTTCCATAAGCATTTTCTGCTTGTCATTCCACCATGAATAAAGTTCCATATATCGTGCACCTAAGGTGATATTGGCTAATGGAGTATGGAATTTTAAACTTTCGCTGGACAAAAGAGTAGAATATTCATGCCATCGACTTGGAAAGCCCAACTACGTCAAATCTTATATTAGCGCGCGTGAATAGGACATTAGCCCCGGCTCGCCTTGTCTGGATTGTGTCTTGAATGAGAAAGACTATATTCAAGAAACTTGAAGCTCAGAATTTGATCACGAACTATAACCACATGAGAAAGAATCTGCCTCCGAAGCTTCCAGAAAGAGTTTTCATTTGGGACGAAACTCTGTGGGAAGGTGCTCAGACTCCGGCTGTTTTTTTGACCTATGTCGAGAAGGTCAAGTTGGCAAAGATGATGGATGAAATGGGAGTGTCAGCGATAGAGGTTGGTTTTCCTGGGATTTCGGACCAGGAGAAAGCTTCAATCAAGAAAATCGCAAACGAAGGTTTTCAACAGGCAAGCATTGCTGCTTCTTCACGAATAATGAAGAGTGATATTGATGCTTGCCTTGAATGTGGTATAAGAGACATCTCCATTAATACCGCTTACAATGGTCTTCAGCTTCAATACCGGCTTAATATGAGTAAAAGTGATGTTTTGCGAAAGACCGTGGAGAGCGTTGAATACGCCAAGAAGCATGGGGCGAAAGTCAATTTTGTTCTCGAGGATGGGTCGCGTACGCCTTTGCAGGACATCTTGGAGATATTTCAAGCCGTACTGAAAGTTGGTGCTGATCGGTTGGTGATCGCTGACAGTGTTGGATTTCTGAGACCACTTTCTATGCGTTACCTCATCTCGCACGTCCGAGACGAATTGCAGAGTCGAATGAAAAGACAAGTTCCTCTCTCAGTTCATTGTCATAACGACTTCGGTCTTGCCACAGCAAACACGTTGGCTGCTGTCGAAGAAGGTGTCACTTACCTGCACACTTGTATAGCTGGTTTCGGTCAAAGGGCGGGCTGTGCACCTCTAGAGGAAGTCACCACAGCGTTAGAATTGCTCTACGACGTGGATACTGGAGTGGATCTTGGAAAGTTATTCAGACTATCGCAGATGGTGGAAAAAGCCTTCGCAATGCCCATTCAATTCCACAAACCCATCATTGGTGAGAACGCTTTCTCGTACGAGATGGACGAAAACGTCAAGATGATGTTGACTAACCCTATTGTTAACGAGCCTTTTCCACCCGAGATAGTTGGGAGAGAAACAACTTTTCACATGGGCCGGCGAACGGGCAAACGTGTTGTCGAAGACCGCTTGAAGATCGCGGACATCAAGGCCACACCGATTCAGATTGATGAAATAGTCAAGAGAATCAAGGGGACTCAGGAGGCCTTGGACAAGGGCGAAGCACAGATGACCTTCTATCAGGTCAAGAAGCTCTTGAAAGACGCGAGGAAAAACTTGACGGATGAGGAGTTCTGGAGGATAGTTGAGCAAGTAACGAGGCAGAAGCCAAAGTTGGCACAGCCACCTTCTTCTGCGCCTACTTAGTTCTTGGTATGTATATGCCCGTAGGATCAATTGCTCTGAGCAAGTCCAGCT
>CAZHZB010000026.1:0-10733 GCA_964537045.1 uncultured Candidatus Bathyarchaeia archaeon
ACACCTTCAGGGTAAATGAGCGACTTCAACTTGCCAGTCATCTCAGTTCTAGTCGATTGGATATAATGGCTATATTCCGAAAAGTTTCTGAAGAACGAGATAATTACTATGTCTTCACCCATTCCAATACCGTCCATGACCAGAAAGACACTGTTCAGATTGCCCTCTCGTAGTTGCAGCGTTCCCTTGAACATTTCTTCACGTTCCTCCAGAGAAAGAGGATGACTCAGTTTCAGAAAGATGATTGCCATTATATGATACCCCAGTTTCTTGAAGTCGGGAATCAATGTGTATTCTCTTATACAACCTTCTTTCTCAAGTCTCGTCCGTGCTCTAGTTACCGTCGGCTGCGATACTCCCATAACCCTAGCTAGTTCCCTGTCGCTTCTGCGACCGTTTTTCATGAGTTCAGAAACAAGTCTCAATTCCACGTTTTTCATTTTCATCAAGTGACCTGTTGAATAATAGAAAAGTGCGATGCTTCGTTATAAAGTTTGGTTTGAAAGAGGCGCGTCGAGATTCGGTCTTTTCAAAACAGAGAAGAGGCAAGAAGTCAATAACACATAAGCCACATAGTGCGCGCTACAGAACTGCAAATCAGGCCTCATGTTCTCTACTCAGAAACACAAGAAACGGGATTGCGGGAGATGTCTCCCTTCAGATGTCGGAATGTCACGTGCACTTCTCCAGAGTACGCTGAAGGCATGGTTGATTTTCTGGAAGCATTGTCTAGAATCCAAACATTAAATAGTCAATTCAAAAGTACATCTAGAAGCTGCAAGTGAGAACATGCTTGATATCAAGCTCATCCGTGAGAATCCCGATCTAGTCAGGACCAACCTGACCAAGAGGGGAGACCCTCAAGTTGTGAAGATGCTTGACGACTTGATCAACTGCGATCGAGAATGGCGTCAATCATTGACAAAACTGAATGATCTTCGGCACAAAAGGAGACAGATAACGGCCGACATAGCGATCGCCAAAAAGAAGGGGAAGGACGCAAGCGAGAGAATATCTGAAGCAAAGAATGTTGACGTCGAAATCACGAAGCTGGAGAAGCAGGTGGGTGCGTTTGAACAGCAGGTTCATGACTACCTCATGCGCTTGCCGAACCTCTTGCATGAAACGGTTCCGATTGGGAAAGACGAAAAAGATAATGCTGAGGTAAAGAAATGGGGCAATCCCCCGAAATTCAGCTTTCCCATCAGAGACCACATGGACTTGGGAACCGCTCTAGACATAGTCGACGTTGAAAGGGCAGGAAAGGTTGCTGGAGCAAGATTCTTCTATCTGAAAGGAGCCGCAGTTCTCCTTGACATGGCTCTAGTTAACTTCGCACTGGACGAAATGTTCAGAAAAGGCTACACGCCTGTGGAGCCACCGTACGTAATGAGGAGAAAACCGTACGAAGGCGTCGTCGCCCTAGGTGATTTCGAAGACGTTCTCTACAAAATCGAGAATGAAGACCTCTACTTGATCGCCACCTCAGAGCATCCTATGGCCGCAATGTATATGGACGAGGTATTGATGGGCGAAGATCTGCCAGTGAAACTTGCCGGGTTCAGCACGAACTTCAGAAAAGAAGCAGGTGCCCATGGCAAGGACACGCGCGGAGTGTTCCGTACGCATCAGTTCAACAAGATTGAACAGTTCATATTCTGCAGACCTGAAAACTCGTGGCAACTGCATGAAGAGTTGCTTAAAAACGCTGAAGAACTTGTGCAGAAACTCGGTCTGGCTTATCGGGTCGTCAACGTGTGCACAGGAGACATCGGAATCGTTGCCGCAAAGAAGTACGATGTCGAGGCATGGATGCCTGCTCAAAACGCGTACAGAGAGATTGTCTCATGCAGCAACTGCACCGATTACCAAGCTAGGAGACTCAACATCAAGTATCGGGAGAAAGAGGGAGAAGCTCCAAAAGGTTTCGTGCACACATTGAACTCGACGGCGTTGGCCACTGGGCGAACCATAGTTGCGTTGATCGAGAATTATCAACAAGAAGATGGTTCGATTGTTGTTCCCGAAGTGTTAAGAAAGTATATGGGCGGAATCGAGGAAATTGCTGCCAAACGGTAAACCTTTTAATACTCTGACGTGAACTTTCAAGCTGCATTCGGAGGATCAACGTGTCTTCAAAAACCAAACGTGTGCGCGATAAGTGGCGAGGAAAAGCATGGTACATGGTGCTGTCTCCACCATACTTTGGAAGCGTCGAATTAGGTTCCGTGCCAGCGGAAGAACCTGACAAGCTGGTTGGAAGAGTTGTTGATTCAACACTCTACGACATCACGAACGATTTTGCTCATCAATACTTGAAGATGCGCTTCCAGATCGCTGAAGTCGAAGGCAAAAATGCAAAGACAATGTTCAAGGGACACGAATATTCACGGGACTATCTGCGAAGTCTTGTCAGGAGAAGAACAACAAAGGTTGACGGTCTCTTCGGTGTCACAACAAAAGATGGCTTCACGTTGAGAGTAGCTGTAAGCGCTTTTACGCTTTCAAGAATAAAGACTTCACAAGAACGGGTGGTGCGCGGTATCATGAACAGAATCATTAAGGAAAAGGCTTCGGCGTTGACTATGGATCAGTTCGCGCAGGAAATGGTGCTAGGAAAGATCGCGTCGGACATTTACAATGAGGCAAAGAAAATTGCTCCTTTGAGGCACGTGGGTATTCGAGGTTCAAAAGTTGTGACACAACTGCCTCAGCTGCAGGCCAAAGAGGCTGAGTAGTCTCTAAGCTTTGAGATTTTGCCCGTATTCGAAGCCTTTGTCGAAGGCTGCCAAGTTCAGTTCTTCTGTACCCTTCGGTATGTTCTCTTTTATCGATTCTTTGACAGAGTTTTCATCCAACAGTTTCGTTATAGAAACGAACGCGCCTAGCATTACGATGTTTGCGACTATCCTTCTGCCCAGTTGATCCGCAATCTTCGTCGCTGGCACTCGGTAGATTTTGACGTTTTCCAGTCTCTTTTCCCGTGGAATCATTTCAGTATCTATTATCATTGTCCCGCCGGGTTTGATGTCATCTGCGTACTCGTTGTAGGCATGTTGCGACATGACTACCAGTACGTCAGGTTGAACCACTTTTGGGAAGTCGATTTCTGTTTCAGAGATCACGACTTCCGACTTGCAGGCACCGCCTCTCGATTCGGGACCGTAGGATTGGGTCTGCACCGAATTCTTTCCGGCGTGTATTGATGCTGCGGCGGCCACGATTATTCCTGACTTGATAATTCCCTGTCCGCCGAACCCCGCGAACCTGACTTCGATCCTCATTTCACTTCACCATCTCCATCGCTCTCTCGTTTATTTTCGAGATTTTCTCATGAAGCATCTTCTCATAACTCAGCTTCTCGACGTCCACAAACTCGCCGACCGGAATTTTGTCAACGCTAATTTCAGCCTTGGAAGGATCAGTAAAGTTCTCGACTACGGAGGCTCTCTTGAACCAGCTCATCATTTCGAGTCCAGACCGCATCTTATTGTAACGACCATAGATTTCTGGGCATTGAGCAAGTACTTCTACGAAGGAGAATCCTTTCTTCTGTAACATCTTTTTGATCGACTGTGTTAAACGACGCACGTGCAGAGTGGTCCATCTGGCTACGTAAGTTGAGCCTGAGGCAGCAGCTAGGTGTACGAGGTTGAAGGGGTTTTCGATGCTTCCGTAGGGACTAGTAGTGGTGAATGATTCAAGTGGTGTTGTCGGGCCTTGCTGTCCTCCGGTCATACCGTAGTTCAGGTTGTTGGCGCAGAGAACCTTTATGCCCATGTTTCTTCGTGCTGCGTGTATGAAGTGGTTTCCTCCTATGGCGAAAAGGTCTCCGTCTCCGCTTATCACGACGACCTCCAGTTCAGGGTTAGCCAGTTTCACTCCCGTGGCAAAGGCCAATGCTCTTCCGTGTGTTGTATGGAACGAGTCAGCGTTCACATACCCAGCGGTTCGTCCAATGCATCCGATTCCTGAGACCACGACCAGCTTGTCTAAGTCAAATTTCAACTCGTCTAAGGCGTGGGCGAAACAGTTGAGCACGATTCCATTTCCGCAGCCTGGGCACCATATGTGAGGCATCATTTCGGCTCTTAGATACTTTGAATATGGGTGTGCTGTTTCCAGAACCATTTAGCGTACCCCCTTTATTGCTTCAAGTATCTCCATTGGCGTGTGCGGTTCCTCCCCGAGTTTCGAAAGAAAAGTCACCGGAGTTTCTTTTGCGGCTCTCTCCACTTCTCGGACCATTTGTCCGCAGTTCATTTCGGGGACAACAATTCCATGAGTTCGTTTGGCGATTTTTCCTACGTATTCGGTTGGGAATGGCCAGAGTGTGATCAACCGCAGCAGTCCTGCCTTGATTCCATTTTCTCTTGCTTTTCTCACTGCGCTTAGTGCGGCTCTGGCAACTATTCCGTAAGCGACAACTACGATTTCTGCATCGTCAAGCATGGTTTCTTCGCATCTGATAATTTTGTCCGCGTTCTTCTCTATCTTCTGGCAGAGTCGATTGACCAGTTCGGACTGGACTTTGGAGCTGGATGTCTTTGGATAACCGCTTTCATCATGAGTCAATCCAGTGGCATGGAAATGATATCCTTCTCCGAAACATGCCATGGGCGGAACCAAATCATCATCTGGTTGGAAGGGCCTGTATTCGTCTGGAGACACCTGAGGTTTCTTGCGGTTAACTATCTTCAATTTCTCAGGAGGAGGGATCACAACTTTCTCCCACATGTGACCAACGATTTCGTCTGCCAAGAGGAGAGTTGGGACACGATAGGTTTCGGAGAGGTTGAAGGCTTCAATGGTTAGGTTGAACATTTCCTGAACAGAGGCTGGGGTCAACGCTATTATTCCATAATCTCCGTGAGACCCCCACTTTGCCTGCATCACATCCTGCTGTCCGGGCATTGTAGGTTGTCCAGTGCTTGGTCCTCCTCGCATGACATCCACGATTACGCAAGGAGCTTCTGTCATCACTGCGAGACCGATGTTTTCCTGCATTAGACTGAAGCCAGGTCCAGAGGTTGCTGTCATTGCTTTCAGTCCAGAGTATGATGCACCGATTATCGCTGCCATCGAAGCGATTTCATCTTCCATTTGAACGTATATTCTGCCGAGTTCAGGCATTCTCTGAGACAGGTGCTCTGCGATTTCTGTTGCTGGAGTAATCGGATAGCCCGCGAAGAATCCGCATCCAGCAACTAGGGCACCCTCTGCGCAAGCTAGGTCGCCATTCAGAAAATACGGTCCCGTAAGTAGTTTCTTCTGCATTCTAGCCCTCCTTCACTTTTCGAGCTGGTTTCTCTTCAACAAAAATCGCAAAGTCTGGGCAAACTGCTGTACAGAAACTGCACATGATGCACTTGCTGATGTCCGAGACTTTCGGAATATGTACGCCTCTTGCGTTTATTTCATTGGATTCTTCCAGAACCTTTCGAGGACAGTACTCAATGCAGTACCCGCATCCTTTGCACTGATCTTTTATTAGATGGATTTCAGTCTGTACTTGCTCCATTTTTTCTTTGTCTAAGGGTGGATGTCGAATTCTTTCAGGCATCTTAACTTCCTTCCAAAGCTTTTTCGAAGACTTTCTGGGTTTTCTCGATTTCTTCGGGTTTGACGTTTTCAACTATGGACTGCATTTCGCGGATTTTCGTCGCGAATTTTTCGCCCTCTGCGGCTGAAGCCCAGAGAAGTTGCAACCTTTCTTTGTTCAGTCCATTTTGCTCCATTTTTTTCCACGTTCGTTCCACACGCTTCTGTGTCTGGTAGTTAGCATTTATGTAGTGGCAGTCTCCGATGTGGCAGCCGCTCACTAAGACTGCGGCGGCGCCTCTGGCAAAGGCTCTTTCAATGAACTTGATTGAAACCCGTCCTGAACACATCGTTCTGATTATGCGAGCGTGAGCTGGATATTGCATTCTGCTTACTCCAGCGAAGTCGGCGCCGGCGTAGGAGCACCAGTTGCAGCAGAAAGCTACGGTTTTCTTGTTTGCGTCATGTTCGGTTATCGCATCTATCTGTGCGATTATCTGTTCGTCCGTGAAATGACTCTGCGTCAGAGCGCCGAAAGTGCATTCAGCAGCACAAGTTCCGCATCCGCCGCATGCAGCTTCTATCACTGTAACTCGTTTCTTCTCTTTGTCGAGTGTCAACGCATTATAAGGACAGACCTTGACGCACAAGCCGCAGGCCTTGCATTTTTCTGGATAAGGTATGGGTGTGATGGCTTCCACGGTCACTTTTCCCTTTGCCATCAATATGCCTGCACGAGCTGCCGCTGCGCTTGCCTGTGTAACGCTGTCCTTGATGTCCTTTGGAGACTCAGCGCATCCGGCAAAGAATATTCCACCTGTCGCTGCATCTACTGGTCTCAGTTTCGGGTGAGCTTCCAGGAAGAATCCATCCTGGTTTCTTGACAGGGTCAGTAATCGTTGAATCGTTTCGCTGTCCTTTCTGGCTTCTAAGCCTATTGAGAGAATTACCATATCGGCGTTTGTCCTGTAAAGTTCGCTTTTCAGCGTATTTTCTCCAATCAGCCACAGGTTGTGCGTTCTCTTATCTTCCCTTATCTCAGCTGGCAGTCCTCGGATGAAAACAACGCCTTCTTTTCTGGCTCTTTTGTAAAGGTCTTCGAAACCTTTTCCGTAAGCTCTAATGTCCACGTAGAAAACATAGATTTCTGTGTCGGGCCAGTGTTCCTTGATCAGCAAACTGTCCTTGATCGTGTTCATGCAGCAGACGTTACTGCAGTAAGGTTTACCAGTCTTTTCCGAGCGTGAGCCGACACATTGAATGAACGCTACCCTTTTCGGGATCTGCTTGTCGCTCGGTCGAATGAGGTGTCCGCCTGATGGACCGCCGGCATTGATAAGTCTTTCAAACTCGAGGGAAGTTATGACGTTTGGAAATTTGCCGTAACCATAATCTGGAATGACAGAGGGGTCGAAAACATCTGCTCCTGTTGCCACCACTATCGTACCCACTTCCATTTCTTGGATCTCGGGTTTCATCTCGAATTTGATTGCTTGTCTTTCGCAGGCTTTGATACACTTGTCGCAGACGACTACACCGTCTTTGTTCAGGCAAAGATTCATATCAATAATGTAAGTGGAAGGAACTGCCTGGGCGAAAGGCGTATAGATACCGTGTCTCGTGGCTAGTCCGACATCAAACTCGTTCGCAGTGACGATTGGACAGACTTTCACACATTCTCCGCAGGCCGTGCAGTCTTTTGTTACATATCGCGCTTTTTTCAGGACTTTTACATGGAAGTTGCCGATGTATCCTTTCACTTCAGAAACTTCGCTATTAGTCAGCAGTTCGACATTTGGATGGTGGCCAATGTCGGACATCTTCGGCGCCAAAATACATATTGAGCAGTCCATTGTCGGAAACGTCTTGTCAATACGCGCCATCATTCCGCCTATGCTAGGTTCTTTTTCGATTAGGTAGACTTTGTAGCCGGTGTCTGCTAGGTCGAGGGCCGCTTGTATGCCTGCGACTCCTCCGCCTATTACTAGCACTTTGCGAGTTATCGGGACCTCGATTTCTTCTGCTGGTTGGAGTAAGGTGGCTTTGGCCACGGCCATTTTGACGAGGTCTTTGGCTTTTTCTGTCCCTGCTTTGCGGTCATACAGGTGAACCCAACTGCAGTGCTCTCGTATGTTTGCCATCTCGAAAAGGTACTTGTTCAGCCCTGCGTCTTCGCAGGTTTTTCTGAAAGTGGGCTCGTGTAACCTCGGGGAACAAGAGGCAACGACGACCCGGTTTAGCTTTTTTTCTTTGATGTCTTTCTGTATTCCTGCTTGTCCTTGGTCCGAGCAGGTGTAACGGTTGTCTTGAGCCAAGACAACGTGAGGAAGTGTGGCAGCAAATTTCGCAACTTCAGCGCAATCTACCGATCCGGCGATATTCAGACCGCAGTGACAAACGTAGACACCAATCCGAGGCTCGTCTTGCTTCGATTGTTGTTTTTGATCTTCTGTCACAGTCTAGTCTTCCTTCTTTGTTTTCAAATAGTTTTCGATTGATACTGCGGCACGTTTTCCATCACGGATCGCTTCTATCACAGATGCGGGTCCGGTCACGGCGTCGCCGCCTCCGAAAACGCCTGAGGCGGTTGTTTCCATTGTCAACGGGTTGACCCAAAGCGTTCCGTCTTCGTTCAATTCAACGTCCTTGGGCAAAAAGGCCAAATCAGGTATCTCGCCTATGGCCAAGATCACATTGTCTGCTTCGCGCGTGAATTCCGAACCTTCTATTGGAATAGCTTTCTTCCTTCCAGTTTCATCTGGTTCATCCAGTCTCATCCGAGTACATTCGATTCCACAGACGTTGCCATTTTCTCCAAGAATCTTCTTCGGAGACACGAGGAATTCGATCTTAACACCTTCATGCTCCGCTTCTTCAACTTCGCGAAGATTTGCAGGCATCTCTTCCTTTGATCTTCGGTACAACATAGTCACGTCAGCTGCTCCGAGACAGCGAGCAGTTCTTGCGGCGTCAACGGCGACGTTGCCGCCTCCGATCACTACAACCTTGTGGCCGACTTCTATTTTCTTATCGAGGTTTGCATTCCATAAGAAGTCAAGGGCATGAGTCACGCCTTTCAAGTCGGTCCCTTCAATCTTCAGTTTTTGGCTCTTGTGAGCTCCAGTGCTGACAAAGAAGGTTCCGTATCCATCTTTTTTGAGTTTTTCGAAGGACAGGTTCTTGCCGATTTCTGTTCCTGTTCTGACTTCGACACCAAGATCTTCGATAAACTCGACTTCTTTGGCGACGAGTTTTTTGGGCAGTCGATATTGGGGAATTGCTTTTCTCAGCATTCCGCCTGCTTCGGAAAGAGCTTCAAAGACTGTCACGGAATATCTCTTTCGGCCCAATTCATAGGCAGCGGCAAGTCCTGCTGGTCCGGAACCGATTATAGCGATTTTTTCCTTTGAGGATTTCCCAGTTTTCTCCTTCTTTTTTGCGCCGAACATTTCTTCCCGTATTCGTTCGATTCTGTCGATGACTTCTTCATTTTTCAGTCCGGCTCTTTCGGGGTGGTAGCAGACAAAAGTCGCAATCAATGGAAGAGGGATGTGTTTCACGATTTTCTGGAGAGCCTTGTCGAATGCCTGAGTTTGTCCACGCTCGACCGCTGTTTTTCTCAGGGAGAGCAGGATTTCGGGTACCTTCAGTCCTTGTGGGCAGCGGTTGTAGCATCGGTAGCACCATGCGCAAACCCATATGGCTTCTGAAGCTAATGCTTCTTCAGGGTTTGCGTATATGTCTTCGAGAAGTTTTCTGGGGCCATATTCGTTTCCAAGCATCTCAGCCATTGAACAGCTTGCTGTGCAGATGCCACATTCGAAACAGTTTTTGAGCTTGTCAGCTTCTAGAATTCTGTGGCGAACTTGCTTCACAGTGGTGTCTGAGCTGTCCACGCTGGTTGCCTCTTTGAGTATTCCGGTTGTCAAAGATATAAAAGTTTACAAATGTAAAGGTTTTTTATGGACATCGAAGTGCGAGATGTCTTAAGCACACATTTTTATGTGGTCATGGACAATAGAACACAAATCGTGAGGAGAAAGAGTTGACTGTGAATCAAATAAAGATATTGTGCTACGGCGTGGGTGTTGTTGGCGGATTAATCGCGAAATCTCTTCTTGAAAAGGAGGGCGTTCAAATAGTCGGTGCGGTTGATGTCGCAAAAGACAAGATGGGCAAAGACTTAGGCGATGTTCTGGGACTCCGCAAGAAGATTGGTGTGACGGTTTCTGGCAATCTCGACTCTCTGCCTCGAGGTGTGAAGGCTGACGTTGCGGTGCACGCTACTTCTTCGTACCTCAAAGACACCTGCTCTCAGATTGCCTCGTTGGTGGAGCATGGATCAAATGTGGTGTCAACCTGTGAAGAACTGTCTTATCCATTCGTATCCGAGCCTGTGCTTGCGATGCAGATAGATATGTTGGCGAAGAAACATGACGTGACTGTTTTGGGAACGGGAATAAATCCAGGCTTTCTGATGGACACTCTCGTGATAACTTTGACGGCTCCTTGCCAGAAAGTCGATTCAATCCACGCCCGTAGGGTTATGGATGCTGCAACGAGACGGTTGCCCTTTCAAAAGAAGATAGGAGCAGGTTTGTCTAGAAAGGAATTCGAGCAGAAGATCAGGCACCGGCAAATAACAGGACACGTCGGACTTGAACAATCGATCGAAATGATTGCTGGTGCTCTTGCATGGAAGCTGGACACAGTAGTTATCGAACCCGTGGAACCTGTGGTAGCCGCAAAGTCTGTTCAGAGCAAAGATATAAAGGTTCGAGTTGGAAACGTGGCTGGTCTTAGACAGAAAGCAAAAGGCATTATGGATGGCAAGGAAGCCATTGTCTTGGATTTCCAAGCCTACATCGGAGCCAAAAAAGAGTACGATTCGATAACAATCAAGGGCGTTCCCGAGATCAATCAAAGAATCAGCCCTTGCGTGCACGGTGATTTGGCAACAATCGCAATGATTGTCAATGCAATTCCGAAAGTCATCAATGCTCCTGCAGGTTTGCTAACGATGAAGGATCTTCCTCTCCCGTCGGCCGCGCTGGCTGATATGCGGAAATACGTAAGGACATTGTAGCCTCTTAGAGAATTGTTTAAAAAACCCGAACCACTCAATCGTAATCTCGGGTGTTCTCAATGAAGAAAGCCGGCGTTCATGAGAAGGGCACTTTGTCTCTCACAGA
>CAZHZB010000027.1:0-9905 GCA_964537045.1 uncultured Candidatus Bathyarchaeia archaeon
CTCTATGATTTCGCGGCCCACGGGGCCTACCACTCTTCTTCCACATGCTAGGTTGTAGTCAGTTCCCCAGGGCTGAGTTAGTTCCAGTAACCAGAGTTTGGCCAAGTTGTTTATGCCAACTGTACCTGGAATCGTGGCTGCGCCTAGATAGTCTATGTCGAATCCGTTGTAGATCATCAGTCCATCACCGTACACAGCGTATGTATGAACCCATCCAGTCACTTCGTTTACGTTTATTGCTTCGATATGCCCGCACCAGTGCCCATCTTGCGTGATGAAAACGTTGCAGTCACCAACTGCATCCTCCCATACGTTAGCTCCTTGCTGAGTTATGTTAATGAAGTAAGGACTTGCAGGATTGCTGTTCCCAAGATCGTTGTCCTCAAGGTAGGTCAGTTCTCCAGAGGCACCCATTTGCCCTGCGTTGTTCGTAGTGAATGGATAAACAAGCCACGAATAGTCTATTGTAGGCATTTCACTGTCATACAGTATCAACTTTCCGCCTGCATTAACCCAAACCATAAGATCTGATGCTTGTTGCGGGGTCAGCACTGGATTCAAGGCTCCGCTGTCAATAACCAAAACGACTATGCTGTAGGCTGTCAGATTTCCTGCGGTCACATTTGCCCAAGGAAGATTAGTAAACGTAAAGTTGGCGAAAGCAGCGTCAGTGGTCGGCAAAGTTCCGCCGTTTGTGTGGCTTGGATCGGGGACAATAGCAACTTGTGTACCGGGTCCTGGAATGATTGCTCTGGCCGAAATAGCGGTTGACAATAGCATTAATGCAACAATTGAACTTATCGCGATACTCTTTTTCATAGTATATTCCCAGCTCTATTCTTTGCGATCAACATATATGTTTTACGCAGAATGATAAAACGTTCCCAAGATACGAATGCCCATGGTCCATAGGATGAAAAACCCGCAGTGACTCTTCAAAAACAATGATAGCAGGCTCACACAGTTTCCAACCATTTGGGTTTATCAAGCAGAAAATCAGTGAAGAACACAGCAAACAGCCTGTTCTTCCCATAAACCTTGACGATCTCTTCATTCACAAGCACGTTGAAACCCTTCTTCAACACGTGCGAAAGCCCCTCCGCTATACCTGCGTTCTTGCCTCCGTCCTTCAACTTCTCGCTCAACAACCCGCACGCATCAGTGTACTTCCTCTTGACCAGCACAACCCATCTATCACCCTCAACATAAGGCCCACAAACCGTCCCCGCCCTCCCCAAATGCTTCCCAACAAACCGTTCACACTCCACCCCCTTATCCAACGGCGGCCCCAAATGCAACTTGACAGGCGAAACACAACAATCCTCCAACTCAAAAACAAACACGTTCAACCCTTCCTCATCACTCCACGGAACATCCCGCAAAACAGCAAAATCACTCAACTCAACCAGCTTCCGCAAACTCCTCTGACTCTTGTACAATTGACCCCACAAAATATCAGAAACCACACCAACCTTCCCAAACGTAACAAAAACAACCGCGCTCCCACGCTTCTTCAACTCACTCTTCAGCTTACTCATAGAAAACGGAACCGTCTCAGGCGGATAGAAAAACTCTAACTTCGGCTTCTTCAAAAACACCTGCGAAGCAGCAATAAACGTGTAAAGCCTCTGCTTACGAACGGCGGAAGCCACGTTCCGAGCCCTATCAACCGGATCAACAACCACCAACGGCTCCTCAAACAACAGATCCAACTCCCTCCGCCTATCCGCATAAACCCCTTCAATATCAATAACCAATCTCTGCCTATGCCCAGCGAACGTTTCAACAACTTTAAGAAACGAATCATAACGCAATATCAGAAGTTCGCAGAGATATCCGCTGAACCCCCCGATCTTAATCTCCGCGCCATACGCACCGATGCCCTTCATGAACTTCTTCAGCAACCGCACTTCATTACGCGTTTTGCCGTCCAAACGTTCGTTAACGTAGTCGGTGTGAAACGGTGTACGATCCGTCGCACTCAACCAATTCATAGGAGTCGAATCATAACACGGAACAATATTCACGCGCACGTCGTCAACGAACGCTTCCAAATACGGATGCTCAGCAAACCGCTCCACCTGCTTCGCGCCTTTCGTCGCTGCTCTGGCAATTTTCAAACAAACCTCGCCCAACTTCGCCCGCGGAATACTCGTGGGCACACGCATAAACACATCAACATCCGGCTCTCGGCTCAGCCACGTGTCCTTCGCAACCGAACCCTCCACACGCACCTGCGCCTCAACACCCAAACGCTCCGCCGCACTGCTAACCTTCTTCTCCAGCTTCTTCGCTAACGCCTCAATCTTCTTGCGCTCAGCAGCGTCTGGCGTGACCCGTTTCAAAACAGTAGCTAAGACAGTTTCCATCTTATCCATCAGAACGCCTTTCAACCCGGAGGACAAAACTCCTTCAACGTCGAATAAATCGGCCCACGCGGCGTCAACTCACTCTTCTTCAACCGATAACACTTCGCCCGAACCACACCAAACTCAAAATCCTTATGATCCCCTATAAACTTCGCCAACTCCACCTTATTCCGTCCACCCCTAACCCTTGCAATCGTCAAGTGCGGACTAAAACCCTTCGGATCCGGCGCAAAACCCAAAGCCTGCAAATGCGGCTCCAACTGACTGAAAATCTGATGCAAATCATTCGCCCCCTGCGTAATCCCCGCCCAAACAACCCGCGGAGACCGCGCATCAGGAAAAGCACCCACACCGTGAATCTTCACGTCAAACGGCGTAAAATTCAACTTCTGCATACTCGCAAAAATCTTCTCCACCGTCGCTTCCGACACGTTGCCCAGAAACCTCATAGTGATATGAATGTTCTCAGGCTCAACAGGCTTCAAATCCGCACCAGTCTTGACCAACAACGCCTGAACATCCTTCAACCTCTTCATAACAACCTCATTATCAATATCGAACGCAAGAAAACTTCTAATCGATTCCAAACTCAACACCCTACTCCTTTTTGACTCTTTCATTTCATAAATACTTTTAACCGTAAAAAACTATCTCCTCAACAAACACAACAAGAATGGAGAAAGCGACAGTCAACCGACTAGTTCTAGCTCTCGCAGGTATGCCAGGATCAGGCAAATCCCTAGTCGTCAACATAGTCCGAGAAAAAGGCTACGACATAATCACAATGGGCGACATCGTCCGCGAAGAAACCAAACGCCGCGGACTCGAACTCACACCCGAAAACGTCGGCACAGTGATGCTAGACCTACGACAAAAGGAAGGACCAGACGTAATAGCCAAACGCTGCCTACCAAAAATCGCAGCAACAAACAATCCAAGAATCCTCATCGACGGAATCCGCAGCCTAGACGAAGTAACCGAATTCCAGAAACACTACCCCAAACTCATACTCATCGCCACCCATGCCTCGCCCCAAACACGCTTCAACCGCCTCTACAAACGAGGAAGACCCGACGACGCCAAAAACTGGCAAACCTTCCACGAAAGAGACACACGTGAACTCACCGTCGGACTCGGCAACGCGATAGCTATGGCCGAAAACATGATCATAAACGAAGGCCCAATAGAAACAACCAAACAAAAAATCACGCAAACCCTCGAAAAAGTGGAACAAAAATGGAAACAGCAACCATACACATAGAAGCAGAAATAAACCCAACCGAAAGCGAACAAAAAGTCCGCGAAGCAGTGGAAAACATATTCGGCCCAATGAACACCCAAATCAAACCCCAGCACAAAGGAAACCTACTCCAAGCAAACACCACCAGCCAAGACCCGCTAATCAAATTCCACAACCTACTCCAACGCGAACACATTCGCGCAGCGGCAAGAACCGTTCTCCTCTCAGGAATGGAAAAAAACAAACTCACATTCTGCCTCAACAAGCAAGTCGCCTGCGCAGGACACGTCTCCTTCTCACAAGAAGCAGGCGAATCACCCCTCGGACCCATAAGAGTCGAGATAAGAACCGAAAACCCAAGAGAAGTAGTCAAGTACCTAACATTCATGCAATAATAAGCAAAAAGTGATGTAGGCGTGCAGGAAAAAGCAACAATAACACAGAACGGCGCCGTCCTCCTCGGCAAACACCTAGCATGCGACGCCTACGAAGAAATCAGACCCCTACGCGCCGTCACACACGCCCACGCCGACCACATGCAAGGACTACCCCAAAGCCTCAGAAAATGCAGAAAAGTCCTCATGACCAAACCCACAAAAGACCTAATCGACGCCATGCGCGGAACTGACTTCCTGAAACGCGGACACGTACAAGCCCTAGACTACAACCACACGATACAATACGAGGACGAACGCATAACCCTCCACAAAGCCGACCACATCCTCGGCGCAGCACAAATATGCGTCGAAGACAAAGAAAACAAACGCATCGTCTTCACCGGCGACTTCCGCATCGACGAAACACCCGTACTCGATTCAGACGTGCTGGTGATCGAAGCAACCTACGGAAGCCCACACTGCCGACGCCGATTCCACAAAGAAGCAAAAAACCTGCTCATCTCACTCGTCGACAAAGGACTCAAACAAGGCCCAGTCTACGTCTTCGGATATCACGGTAAGATCCAGGAAATCATGCAAATCCTCAACAACGCCAACATCAACGTACCCTTCATCGTACCAGAAAACGTCTTCCACATCAGCCGCGTCTGCGAAAAACACGGCATGAGACTAGGCAAACTAATGCTCTCAACCGAACTCGAAGCCTTCGAACTCTTCGAAAAAAACACACCCTTCATAGGCTTCTACCACATGCACAGCAAAAACAAAATCAACCCCGCAAACTTCCGCATAAGCGTCAGCGGATGGGAATTCTACAGCGCAATCCGCCAAGTCGGCGAAAAAGAATACCTCGCAGCCTTAAGCGACCACTCCGACTTCGATGGGCTACTCGAATACGTTAGACAGTCAAAACCCAAACTCGTCATAACCGACAACAGCCGCGTACGCTACGGCGAAACCCTCGCAAAAGAAATCCGCAAACACCTAGGAATAAACGCAATAGCGCTACCAAAAAGTCACGCGGTCTAACCAGCCCAAAGCCCAGAAACTTTTTCTTCAGGAAATAGACGAATCATCCTCACCCCTTATAAGCACGAATCAGCTTCCAGCTCCTAAAGGTAAAGGTGAAAACTAAATGAGCAAAATGGCAAAAACCGCCGCAGTAGTCGCATTACTATTAATCGCATTAAGCGCCGTCGTCATCGCATACGCCGGCTCAAGAAACAATTCCAAAGCCAACGACGATCAACAAGCAAACATCCAAGACATGCAAGGCTTCATGCAACGCTACTTCAACTCCAACGGAACAGTACCACCAGGCCAACTTAAGCACATGATGGAAAATGAGTGCAACGGCCGCCCGTTGATCAACAGGTTCTTACAGAACGCCACCGCAGCAACGGTTCAAGGAACGGTAGTCACAGAATTCAAAGGCATGCTAATCCTCGACACAAACACAAGCCAAGTACGAATCCTACTGCCCAAAAACTGGGCCGTAAACAGCGAAGTCGTCAACAGAACCACATTATTCAACAGCACGTTCGCAACCACAGGTTCGAACATCACGATAAAAGTGTTGGAAAGCAACATGTTCAACAACACAAGCTTCACAATCAATGTCATGATGGGCTACGAAGCGATCAACGCAACAAACACGCACGCAGCCGCAGTGCTCCCATTCAACATACAAACACCGTAGCCAAAGATCTGCACTACGCCTTCCACTCTTTTTTTTGTTATTTGACCTACACCACTCGCCGCTGGAAGTGTCTCAGCAAAACCTCTATATCGCAACGCAACCTAACTGCTGTCTATGAAGCCTGCATCAGTTCAAGATTTGAAAATCACCACTCTAGCCGAAAACTCGGCCACATCAATTCTTCTCGGCCAATGGGGGCTATCCTTTCTCCTAGAAATGACTGACGCAAAGGGCAAAAAAAGAAAATCGTTCTTGACAGTGGCAAATACAAGCCTGCATTACTGCACAACTTGAAGAACTTGAAAGTGAATCTGAATGATGTAGACTGCGTCGTGCTGAGCCATGGACACCTAGACCACACAGGTACAACTGTAGACATCGTGAAGATGGCAGGAGGCGTGAGAGTATACGCACACCCGCACACGTTTCTTCCACGCTTCTACCAAGACAAAACAGGGAAAAAAAGACAACTGGGTGTTCCAAAAGGAGAAGGAATACCAGAAATCGAGAAAGCCGGAGGAACAGTCCTGCTCACTAGAAAACCAACAGAGATAGTGCCCGGAGTCACCACCACGGGACAAATTGAAAGAACAACATCATTTGAACGCCCACTACCAATATCCAAAACCGACAGACTCATCATCACCGTCGACGGAAAAGAGACCGATGACAACATCCTCGACGACCAAGCCTTATGGATGCAAGTTGACGGAATAGGACCATACGTCATTACCGGTTGTGCACACTCCGGAATCATAAACACGCTGACGCACGTCCAGAAGATAGGACAGCTGAAACAGATACACGGACTAGTTGGCGGCACTCACCTTGTTGGACGCTCAGACGAATACCTGCAAAAAACAGTCACAGACTTGAAAAAGTTCGGCCTAAAACTCATTTCACCTTGCCACTGCACTGGATTCAAAGCAACAGCAACCCTGTGGAGAGCCTATCCCGAGACTTTTGTGTTAAACTTCAGCGGAAGGATAATCGAAGCCGGTAAGGAAACCAAACCCCGTGTCACCTGAAAAGGTACTGCAGGCACCGCGCCAACTACTTAGCGCCACGCTTTGGTTTCCTAGTTGGTTTCACTTCTTTCCACGAGTATATGCAGTACGGATCGCCTTTCGACATGCTCTTCGTCAAAGTCATCCACAACTTCGGCGCAAAAACCACACTAACACCATTATCACCCACAGTCAACAAATCACACAAGTCAGGCACACGATCAAGAATACCCAGCTCCTTCCATGTCTTAACGTACGGACAGAAATTCACCTTCAAATCAAACCGCTTATCACCAAGCCTCGCATGCTCCAGACGAAAAACACCATTATCACCCACAACAGCGCCTTCGGTAGGATAACCATACTTGGCAAGAGCCTTCGCACCCTTCTCAAAAGCACCGATATGCTTCGCGGTCTTCTCAGCCTGCCACTTGCCAATGTCGTAAGAAGCCTTCATCACCAGCTTCCTTCCTTCCTCACCATACTTGCCGACAACCTCTGCAACGATGCTGCCCACCATTGCACTCCACATCTCCATAGTCGAGTTAAGAAGATTCCGCAGATACTCAACTTCCTCTTTTCTCTTGACCAAACCAGCCTACCCCCACACACGAATCACAGACAAAAAGCATCATATAAGAACTTCCCCAACAACCAGCGCGCGTTAACCCACTGTCTGGAAAATGCTAAATACCTCCACCAAAAGAATCGTGATACCGAGAAGATGACCGAACCAGAACACTCTCAATGCCCCTATTGCGGTGTACTCATATCTCGTACAGACAAGTATTGCAAAAACTGCGGAAAAGTCCTAATCAAATACTCCGACATTGCCCAACCGCAGCCACAACAACCATGGTCAGAACCACTACCGCCAGAAGAAACATACGAAAGAAAATACTCAATGTTCCAACGCTTCTACAAACTCATCGTTTCACCGTCTGAAGCCATGGAAGACATAGGAAAAGCACCAGACTACGGCGGTCCCCTACTCCTTGCAATTCTTAGAATGATCATCGGAGCAATCGCCATCGCCCTAGCCTTCCAGAAGATTCAGTGGATAGGCGACAGCGGGATCATCAGCCAAGCCTCCGGCATTCTTTCAGGAGTCATTGCATTGGCTGTGGTAATCAGCGTATTTCTGTTAATAGCATTCTGGCTGGGAAAATCCTTCATAGTCAAACACGCATGCGACAACGGAAGTAGCTGGACATTCCAAACAGCCGCCTCGGTAACAGGATACGCATACATTGCAGACTTCATCTTCGGAATAATAGGTCTGACAGTGCTCTACGCGTTGATTCCGCCGATAACTTTCAACGTCTCCAACATGGAAGCAACGAGACAAGCCCTCGCCGACTATCAGGCCCAAGTACTGTCAATCAGGCTTCTGTTCTCAATCCCCGTCAGTTTCATAGCTTTGCTGTGGAAATCCTACCTAGGAGCTTTGGGCACAAAATCAGGCACCCATAGAAAAGCATCAGTGGGTCTGGGCTTCCTTGTGTTCTTCATTCTAGGCCTGCTCGGATGGCTGATTTCCTTCCTAACCACCAACACTATCTAGACTGATCAGCAATCGACCTCGCTAGCCTCACACGATTCCAAAACAATCAGCGGAACAGCCATTCTAATCCACGGGAAAAACGCAGAACACGCTTACAGGTCTCCTCGGGCAATGTGAGACAATTCATGTTCCAAAATTTCTTCAAAACCGTGATAGTGACTTGTCCGAATCAATATGACATAATCAATATCAGCAAACTCTTCAGCACTAGACACACACGCGTCAGTACCTTTAGTCGACAGGACCCTCCCCCATTCAATCATTTCCCTCCCGACATCAGCCCAGCACTTCCTCAACGCCATGACACGGTCAAAATCACCATCGTCCAACTGAAAGGCTTTCACCTTCGGAAACGCCTTGTTACTCAGCATCGTCCAAATCGAGACAAGCTGCTTCTTAGAAATCGCCTTCGCGTTGACTCTGATTCCTTCAATGGTAATCACAGCAAACATTCCCCAATCGTTCGTTCAAACGTTAAGGCGTATCAAGAAGCATGTCCCAACCCATAGCCACATCTTGACACCTCTATGAGCTTGCTTCTCTCCTGATGTACTCGACCTTTTGCTTCGTTTTGTTTTCAACGACAAGAGCTGTGAGAGAAGCTTCACCGAACGCGTTTATCACCTCTTCCCTTTTCGTCCTCAACAAGCCCTTCGTCTCAACAGTAACACCATGCGCATTGAAGTATCCAGTGATTGCCACGCTGTCTTTCGCAGAAACGTCAAGATCTGCTGGATACTTGACAAGAATCCTGTCTCCGAAATCGCTCTGAAGATAAAAATACGTTGCCGAGGCCGTCATTTTCACAGTTGTAGGAATAATCTCAAAAAACCAACTGGCAACAGTCGCCTCATCCGTTTGGTCAATACTGACAACAGAGTCCACGAAACCCTCAACCTTCACCGCCTTCCTGTTGTAGTCTAACTGACGAAGCAGAAGCTCCTTGATGTTCAATGCAACAGGATTCAACTCCTGAGAAATACGCGCTAGTTCAGTCTCAACGAACGCAGGCAACTTCAAATCACACCATCTCCTCCAGAGAACTGTGCTTCAAACTCTTTTTAAGAATAGCGCGCTCTCAGTTCTGATAGCTCGATTTCGCCCAAAAGTTAAAAGGCCACAAAACAGACAGTTCCTGAATTGCCACAGGAGAAAAACACATGCCCAAATCATCCGCACTATCAGGCTTCTACAAACTAACCCCAAAAGAACGCCTAAACCTCGTCAAAGAAATCGCCGGACTAACAGAAGAAGAAGCAACCATGCTTCAGAACACCGGCTCACTATCTCTTGACGTGGCCGACCGAATGATAGAAAACGTCATCGGCGCCTTCCCAATTCCACTCGGCATAGGAGTAAACTTCCTCATCAACGGACGTGACTACCTCATCCCCATGGCCATAGAAGAACCATCGGTAGTCGCAGCCGCAAGCCACGCCGCAAAAATGGTCCGCGACGGCGGCGGCTTCCACACGAGCAGTACTCCCCCGATAATGATAGGACAAATCCAAGCTGTCGGAATAAAAGACCCCTACGCCGCAAGAATGAAAGTCATACACGCAAAAGAAGAAATCCTGAAAAAAGCCAACGACCAAGACCCCGTCCTCGTCAACGCAGGCGGCGGCGCA
>CAZHZB010000028.1:0-1457 GCA_964537045.1 uncultured Candidatus Bathyarchaeia archaeon
CGTGTCCGTCGAAACTGTGTCAGATCGTGTTCACGCATTGTTAAGAAGGGACGATGTTGGCAGAACGGGAGTCTTCATGAAGCAAGAACTTCCTGAGGGCCAAACCTTTGAAATGCTTTTAGAAGAACTTGCCAAGAAGAACCCTGCAGTCCGCAGACGATTGACGAGCCAACTGTAATCTTTGCTTACTAGGGGTAGAAGATGAGATTTTGCTCCTCTAACATTCCTTGAAGCTTGTCAACAGCTATGTAGACATCTTGTTCTTTCTTCGCACCCACGCAAACAAGCTTGCCAGCTGAGAAAATAAGAAACACCACCTTGGGCTCGTCCATCCTGAAGACGGCTCCAGGAAACTGTTCAGGCTCGTACATCACTTTCTTAAGCTTGTAGACGACGTTTTCCAAATCTATTTCGCCGTTCAATTCAGCGCTGGCAACGACATTTTGAATTTTGACCTCTGGTTTGTTGGCGAGAGGTATCCCGTGACTTCTAAGTTCACGTGTTACCTTGTTAACTGCTTGAATAGCCTCCTTTTCAGATTTTGCTCCAGTGCAAACCATCTTGCCGGTCTCAAAAATCAGCGTCGCAGTCTTAGGTTTCTTGAGCCGGAAAACAAGTCCCGGAAACACTCTTGGACTGTACTCTGCAAAAGGAAACTTCTCAACTATCTTGGTCAGACTGATTCTCTGGTTGAGCGCTGCTGACGCAACGATGTTTTGAATGTGTATCGTGGGTTTTCTTTTTGCCATTATTTTCATCTCAAGCTAGCTTGAGGATATAGAAGGCTTTTATATAATACAGTTTAGGTCTATCACTTGCTTCATATAAGGAACACACATGCAATTGTCATTGCCAGAACACATTTTGAGAGTGTAATGTTGAATGGCAGAGTGTTACCAGGGCGCGCGCGAGCTAATGCAGAATAGCTTTTCAACAGAGTAAAGAAAGGCAAGTACCCTCGTTCTAGCTTTTGGTCTTGTCCGTACTAAAGCGTAGCATAATAAGCAGTGGATTCCTAGTTTGACAATGGTAGAACGGTGATGACCCGCAGGAGATTCTTCATAACCCTTCTGGCTTTGTCTTCTGTTCTTGCGACGCTCTTGCTGTTTTTAGTTTTCTATCAGCTCTACGCTGTCAAGGTTGTTTCAATCAAGGAAATCAACTTCAATCCAACTTCTTTTGACGGCGCCCACGTGCGCCTGCAGGGATATGTTGTGAAGAACAGTGCTTACATGTTCGGTCCGAGATATGTTCTAAGAGACTTTGATAACGACGTGGAGATTGCTTTGGGTGGTAAAGGTGGGAGTGGGAATGAGGTTGATCTTGAGTCTTGTGTTAGCTTTCTATTTGACGGAAGAAACTACACGCAAATAAGAGATCTAACAGTCAGCGTCGTGGGACATATACGATATGTAGGGCCGATAGTGGACGCCCCTCCCTTTTCTCTTGAAGTTGAA
>CAZHZB010000028.1:1557-9701 GCA_964537045.1 uncultured Candidatus Bathyarchaeia archaeon
TCGTCCTAGCTCACCGAGAAACGAAGAAGCGCGGCGATGCCGCTCAGGCTAACAAGTTTTGAACCTGCTTCGTGTTCTGTGCTGACTATGAGGGTCGTTCCTCTCCCTTTCTGCTCCACGATGTTCATGATGTCTTCGATTCGCAAACGCTTCTCATCATCAGAATTGCGCAAAACAGTGTCAGCAATCATCAGTTTTTCCACAGCACCCAGCTTTGCTGCTGCTTCCACTGCGTCCAATCCGTACGCTACGTTTGTTTCGTTTTTTCCAAGTCTCTTCAAGACTTCTTCAACAGCAGCCGCTTCTTCTGAGACTCGCATTTGACTCACAGTCTTCAGCAATACACCCGACCGTAACGCTTCATATATCCCCGAAACTCCGCCGTTGTTGACGCTTTTCACGTCAACGACTGATTTTGCCAGTTCCTGATCCTCGTTTTCAACGAACGCCGCAAAGTCATTCTTCACGAAACCCACACCGATAATTGCAATCGGACTACGAGTCTGCGTCCAAATCTGGCGAAGACAACCTAGCGCTCCTCTGAAGTACACGCCTGTTGCAGCGTTTCTCTTGTCCGTCTCGAGTTTTCCCGGAAGCTTCACTCTCTCCTCGACTCTCTCTTCAATTCCATACTGCGCCGTGGTGGCTATTGCGTAGCCTTCGTCGTCGATCGAGAGGATTATTATCGGTTTCTCAGAGGTCTTGCTTGCTCTTCGCAGCCGTTCTATGTCGCTTTCTGCCCATTTCTTCTTCACGATCGTGATCGGCGTGTTGAGCGTAATATTCAACGTGTGATGTGCGCCTCCGGGAACGTCTTCCGGCCCGTCTCTTATGACTCCGTGGACCCTGAGCCTCCCCAGAAACTTGTCCCAATCAACTTCCTCAACCTCAACACCCAAGAAAACAGGGATTCTTTCTCCACGTTTCGGTCTACCATATTTCTCGTCGGATTTGACTTCACGAGTCGTCCTTGCATAAACTCTATCCTTCTTTTGAACAACGTTGTACAGGTGCCAGAAATCATCTGGCGTTTCCGGAATGACCTTTACGAATTCTTTCTTGCGGTCTACGTCCAGAATCCTCAAGGCCAATCAGCTTCCAATCGTGAATGTTCAGCATTCAATACATTGTGCCGATATTAAAGCATACAGCGACTTCAATAGAGAATCTGAAGCGTTTATTAGCAGACGCAAATTCACTATTGTCTATCCGAGGTACGGAATGTTTCATGAAGGTTACTTTCTGGCTACTAGACTTGAACTATGAGTCCAATAATGATGTTCCCGAGATCTGGATATGGGGCGTGACCGATTCAGGAGAACGTGTGCTGATAATCGACGACCATCCTATTGCATATTTTTACGCTGTTCTTGAAGAGAACACTGATCCATCGAAGGTTGTTGAAGAAATCAACAAGTGTCATTTGAAATGTGTATCAAACCTCGAAATTGTTGACCGCAAATTCTTCGGAAAACCAGTGAAGGCAGTCAAAGTATGCGTCAAAATGCCCAACGTCATGCCTGAGTACGCCAAGACACTTCGAAAGCTCGAAGGCGTAAAAGACTGTCTCGAAGACGACATTCGATTCGCCATGCGATATCTAATAGACAACAACGTCGTCCCGTCAACATGGCACGAGGTAGAAGTGACAGAAAGTTCAGACAAGAGAGGCGCGCATGTTGAAAAGATTTACTTGGCAAAGACGTCTCCGAGAGTCCTTGAAAAAACCGAACTGCCACCGCTGCGCATTTTAGGCTTTTCAACAATATACTACAGCAAAGAAGGTTCTCCCAATTCGGAAAGAAACCCAGTTGTCATGATTTCGACCGCAACCAACGGCGGCGAACAAAAACAGTTTCTGGCAGGCGAAGATCGAAACGACAAACCACTTCTGGAATCATTCATCGAGTATGTTCGGAACATTGATCCTGACATAATCGTGGGCTACGGCAACAACGGACAGGATTGGCCTTACCTGCGGGCAAGATGCAAGAAACACGGAATACGCCTCGGCGTAGATCGCACACAAACCGAGCCTCACACGAGCGTTTACGGACACGTTTCGCTTGCGGGCAGAGCCAACCTCGACTTGGCAGATTATGCAGGAGAATTCCCTGAAGTCAAAGTAAAGACTCTTGCCAACCTTGCGGACTACCTAGGAGTTATGAAAATTGAGAACCGCACGATAATAGAGGACATTGACATCCCAGACCATTGGGACAACAAGGAAAAACGCAAGATCCTGAAACAATTTTCGAAAGACAACACTCAATGCATAATGGGAGCAACAGAAGCGATTCTTGACTTCGCGATACAACTTTCCAGCTTGGTAAGCCTACCGTTAGACCACGTTGGAACCGCGGCAGCGGGTTTCCGCGTCGAATCATTTCTCATAAAAAAAACACACCCCCTCGGCGAACTCGTACCAAGGAGAATTGAACAACCTTACCGACCCTACGCAGGCGGTCTCGTATTGCAGCCAATACCTGGACTCCATGAAAACATCGCAGTTTTGGACTTCAAGTCAATGTACCCCAACCTAATGATCGTCTATAACCTGTCACCAGACACCTACGTATCCCCCAAGGACCCAGTGCCTCCAGGAGGTGTCAATGAGGCTCCTGAAGTCAAGCACATGTTTAGGAAAGAACCTCCGGGCTTCTACAAAGAAGTCCTATCCTATCTGATCCAGGTGAGAGATCAGATTCGCCTAAGAATGAGCAAACTGAAAGCGGGCACAGCTGAGTATCGATTGTTGGACGCCCGTCAAAAAGCCGTGAAGATCATTACCAATGCTTCTTACGGATACGTCGGATGGGTTGGCGCGAGATGGTATGTGAAACCGGCTGCTGAAGCAGCTGCCGCGTGGGGAAGGCACACGATACTGACGGCAATCGACATGGCAAAAAAGGAAAATCTGAAAGTGGTCTACGGAGATACAGACAGCATCTTCATCGAAAATCAGCCTCAGAAGATAAGTCATCTATCGAAGGAAATCAAAGAGAAGATGGGGTTGGAGATAAAACCCGACGAGATCTACACTCGCATCTTCTTCACCGAAGCCAAGAAACGTTATGCCGGACTGCTGACAAACGGGAAACTTGACATCGTCGGATTGGAGGTCGTTCGCGGCGACTGGGCTAACATAGCTAAGAAAGTGCAAGAAAAAGTGCTAGAAATAATATTGAAGGAACAGTCGCCAAAGAAGGCCACGGATTTCGTGCATGAGTTCATATACGAACTCAGACAGAAACACGTCCCCTATCGAGACCTCATCATATGGAAGACCCTGACCAAACCTGCCGAGGCATACGAGGTTAACGCATCTCACGTTGAGGCTGCCAAAATGTTACGCGCGAAAGGCTGGGAACTTGCTGTCGGCGACAAGATAGGTTACGTCGTTGTGGCAGGTAAAGGTCGACTGTACGAGAGGGTGAAACCATACATGCTTGCTTCATACGACGAAGTAGACTTGGAATACTACGTTGAAAAGCAGGTGGTTCCCGCAGCCGCAAGAATTCTCGAGAGCTTCGGTGTGACAGAAGAGCAGTTATTGCAGGCTAAGAATGGACAGAAAGAAACCAGAAAACTAACAGACTTCTTCGGCGCCTAGGTTTCTGTGATTTCTTGGAAAGTAGTCAGCTGAACAGTCAAGGAAGGTTTCACAGCGTCTGATAAGCGGGAAGCAATGATTCTCTTTATGTTCTTTTCACTGGCTATGTCAACGATCCGCTGAGTTATGATGCCGTCAAATATGACCGTGTCAATGCCTTCAGCTTGCTGAAGTTTCTCTGCGAGTTTACTCACTGGCAAACGTTCCAATTGCTCAAGTTTCTCGTTGAGAAGAATAGCTTCCAGAGTCCCGTCCAAACCTTTCATTGTTTCCGCGATCTCTTTTGGAACTTCTATCTTCTGCTTCTCTTTTCTAGCTGGCTTATACGGCTCTTTGTACTGCTCCTGAATCGGAACCTTCGCGTCCAAGGCCGCAAAGATCTCTTTGCAGTTACATTCCTCGATTTCTTTCCCTCTTGGGGCTCGTGAAATGAATTTGACATCTGTGACCTGCTGCAGTTCTTTCAGTATCAAGTCTCCGCCTCTGTCTCCGTCAAGGAGAGCCGTGGCTTCTTTTTCCTTGCAAAGTGTCTTTATTGATTCAGGAACTTTAGCTCCTTCAAGAGCAACTGTGTTCAGAAGTCCACAACGCATCAGATTGATTATGTCTGCTCTTCCTTCTACAACTATGATTTCTTTTGAGCTTTCAAGTGCAGGTCCAGCAGGCAGTTCCTCAGGCCCGTACTTCTCAACTTTGCCGAGTTTCAATGTTTCTGAGACTTCTTTGAAGACTTCGTCAACAGACGGCATCGACTCGATTGTCCATTTGTGAAGAATTTCTTTGGCTCTGTCGATGATGATTTTTCTTCTAGCTTCTCTGACGTCTTCGATCTTGTCAAGCGTCACTTTCGAAGCACAAGGTCCAACTCTGTTTATGCTCTCTATGCTTGAAGCAATCAGCGCCGTGGACACCCTGTCCAAACTCGTTGGAATCGTTATCGTGCCCGTGGTCTTGTCCTGCTTAGAATGCAATTCGATCTCTATTCTTCCTATTCTTCCAGATTTCTGAAGCTCTCTAAGGTCAAGCTCAGGTCCAAAAAGACCTTCCGTCTGCCCGAAAACAGCTCCTATAACGTCTGGTTTTTCGACTACTCCTTCTATTTCAAACTTCGCGTTTATTACATACTTTATAGTAAACGTCTGGGATGAACCCGTAATCGTGCACCTCCTAGTGATGAGTTAAGGGTCAGATATGATCACGTGAATTGAGAATCCATGTTCCCATATCACGAGTCAGACTATACATCTACTATTTATATTACATTTATGAATTGCCACTCACACTCTTTAAGCTTTTCTGAAGACGATACATTGCTGCAACGTCAGCTTTGAGCATCTAAGCTTCACCCAACTTCTTTTTGAGCGTCTCCAGGTAAGCAGCCAGACCTTCGATGTCCTTGACCTCCTTGCCAGCAAGCCCCAGCAATTCTGCCCAAAAGGTCAAATCGGCTTTGATCCTTGCGCTTTCCAATCTTTGTCTCACCGTTTTCGTCCATTCTTTTCCGCGTCTGTCAAAATCAAAGAGCAAGATCACTTCTCTTGCGCCGCTTTCTTCAACGTCGCAGATGAGGTCCAACCGGGACTTGCCGCCAGTCTTTGCAGAAATGATCTGTCCTTGAATATCGAGTTGTCTCAGACTTTCAATGTCTTTCTTTCCTTCGACGATTATGGGGATTCCTTTCGCTGATTCCTGTGTCAAACGTTCCAGAACGCGTTGAATTCGCTCCTCTCTTTCTTTCAAGTGAGCAGACAAGACTTCTACCTGGTTACCTTAGCATTTCTCACGACGGTTAGGCATTCTTTCGCTTCTTTATTGTTTTCAAAGTATCTTCTAACAGGTTCAAGAATGGTTGCGAGCTCTTCGGCAACTGAGTTCTTGAGATCTTGAGGATGAAGTTTCCCTTCTGCGTAGGTGCGTTCCAATTCCTTGTAGCTCTGGAATTCAACGGTTCCTCCGTACTTTGCAGGCCTATTTATCGTGAAGCTGTTTTTTTCTCTGAAGATTATGTACTTGCAAAACTCTAGAACCGGGTTGAACTCGACTGATTTCTCAGGACAGAAAGCCTTGGCCAACTTTTGCTTGATCTCTTCCGGGGAGTCATAGATGAAAACGCAAGTCTCAGGCTTGCTCTTAGACATCTTCACCGATGATACTGCCTCTTTCTCCTCGCCTTTGGGGATAGGCCATATCGCTGGTTTTTCCAAGCCTTGAAGTAAATGATGGTGCACACACACGGGTTTGAAGAAGCCCAGTTTCTCCCCTAGCTCGCGGCCTACAACATTAGCCTTCCGCTGGTCGGTTCCCAACTGACAAATCTTTGCACCTAGATGAAATATGTCCGCTACCTGCATTGGCGTGTACAAGAAGTCTGAAACGTACCGCGCCTCGGTTTCTTTTCGTCCAGCAACCTCTAACGTGCGTCTTGCGCGGGCAATCGTTAGGTTCTTCGCAACCAAAACGGTCTTAGACCAGTAATCAAGGTCCCTGTAAAGCTCATCAGAATAGATGAACTCAACCTTGTCAGCGGGAACTCCAAGCGCTATCCATGAGTGCCGGAACAGATCAGCAGCCTTCCTGATCAGCTTCAAGTCTCCGCTCATTTTATTGTTCAGCCAAGCGTGCCACGTGGAGAGATAAGCCTTGAAGTGTATCCCTGCTTCTACGAAATCTTTCATTTTATAGGCGCAGATGACGCCGGTTCCAAGGTGCACGAGCCCAGACGGTTCCCAACCGTTGTAGGCTACGGGATGCTCCTCCGTTTCCAAGAGTTGTCTCAGATCCTCGGGTGTTAGAACCTCCTCTGTTGGAGGTCTGCAGACTAGCTCAATCTTGCTTTCAATGTCCAATTTCGATCGTACCTGTCACGGTTTTACCCTAGCTTCTATACATGAGCGAAACTTAAGAGTTGCTTAACCTCGATGTACCTCGATCCTGTTCCCAACGGGTCATTTCAACATTCTGTACAGAACATCGGTAATTTGCCTATATGGTTCGCCAACCACTTCAAAAATCATCCTGCCGAGATACTTCCGCATGTAGAATTGAGTCATGCCCTTGAACAGAGCGAATCTGAGTTTGGTCTCCGAAAAAGGTGAGTAGAACAGTAGTTTGTGTTTGATAAGGCTGAGCTTTTTCGGTTCCTGCCATTCCTTTGAAAGCATCCTGTTCTTCACTCTATCATACAAGGGGGTTCCCGGAATCGGATAGGGAAACGTGAAGGAAAGATAGTCTAACGGGAGAGACGACGCAAAATTGACGGTGTCCAGAATTGTTTCCTCGCTTTCACCGGGATATCCCAGTATGAAGAAGGCGCCAACCTGAATTCCCGTCCTCTTGAAGATGTGAACAGCTTTTTCAGCCTGTTCCACGGTGGCCTGTTTCTTCATGATCTTCAGAATTCCATTGTTTCCAGACTCGATTCCGAAGAACACTCGAACACATCCTGCATTCTTCATTTTCTCAGCAACACTCAAATCCACAGTGTCAACTCGCGACAAACACTCCCATCCAATCACGATGATTCGTCGGTTCAATTCTTCGCAGATTTCCATGAGCCTTTCTCGGTTCAGGGTGAAGCAATCATCAGCGAACCAAACTCTCTGGTAACCCAACTTTTGAACCGCCTCTACTTCCTGCACAATATTGTTGGCGGTTCTTGATCTGAAGGTGTTCCCGAATATCGGTCGGCTGCAGAAATCACATTGAAACGGGCAGCCTCTGGAAGTGATGATCGCGGTTGTGGTGTAACCGAAATTTCTTGAATAATAGTTTTTGTAGGCTTGGTTGTCGAATAGTTCTCTTGATGGAAAAGGAATCTTGTCAAGGTCACCAGCAAAATCGCGAGCAGGAGTGGCGACGATTCTCCCTTTTTCTTTGAACATTATTCCTTTGATGTCATTGAAATCAGAGTGATTCTCCACGGCTTGGGCCAGTTCAAGCATGGTCTGTTCACCTTCCCCGATGGCCACGACATCAAAAGAATCGATGAATTCTTCCGGATTCGATGTCGCCAGCGGTCCACCTACAACAAGGAGTTCGCAATCTTTCCTGAGAAGTTCCGCAAACTCCATAGTCTTCTCTTTCATCGAAAACATTGCCTGTATTCCGACTATTGTGGGGTTCGTATCCCGTATCCTTTTCAGTGCTTTCTCCTGTTTCATGAAGGTACAGTCGACAAGCTCGGCCGATATCCCATGGCTTTTCAGGTACGCCACTATGTAGCCCAAACCTAAGGGTGGAAATCTGAAAATCGAGTTGTCATTCGAAGGCTGAAAATATGGATAAACCAGTGTCACAGTAGTCACGTTGCATCAAAGCCCCACGATTTCAATCTTGTAGTCAAATCTCGCTTTCTTGGGACTGATTTCATAGTCGAGTCCCACCCAGTCCAAAGAGTCCTTAATGTATTCTTGTCCTCTTCGCAAAACAGCTTCGTCCTTCTTCCATAGCCGGAAACCGAAGGCGTTTTTAGTAGAAGCGATTGAAGCCCATTCACCTAGGACTTCATCCCACGCCCCTATTCTTCCGTCGG
>CAZHZB010000029.1:0-6856 GCA_964537045.1 uncultured Candidatus Bathyarchaeia archaeon
ATGCCGAAAAGCAAAGCCATAATCAAAATCGAAAACGTCGTAGCATCAGCCACACTCAACCAAAAAGTCGACTTAAACGCCGTCGTCAAAAGCTATCCAGGAGTCGAATACCGCCCAGAACAGTTTCCAGGACTGGTTTTCCGACTAAAAAGACCAAAAACCGCCACACTGATCTTCAACTCCGGAAAAATGGTCTGCACGGGAGCAAAATCAGAAAAAGAACAAGACGTATTTGACGCAGTTCACAGGCTCCACGGAATATTAGAAGAACAAGCCCTAATATTCTATGAGTAGGGCTCTCGCTTCTGCCTCTTTTCTTATCTCTTCTTGACTTGTTTCAGAATAGTTTTCAACTGTTCTTCATCGATCGTTCCAAGCTCATTCAGAGTGTTGACGATTTCAGTCACGGTCAATATGGCATGAAGCTTTATGCCGCTCTTTTCAAGCCTCTTCATGCCTCCTTCCTGTCGATCTATGAGCACGATGGCATCATTGACCACGCCACTCTCTGCCGTAATGGACCTTGCAGCTTTCTGAAGCGATAAACCTGTCGTGACAAGGTCGTCAACCAATAGTACGCGGTTTCCAGGAGCGATTATTCCTTCGATTCTTCTTTGCCTACCATGAAACCGAGCACCCTTCCGCACGTACAGAAACGGTTTCTTCAAAGTGAAAGCAACAACCGATGCAATTGGCATGCCAGCAATCGGAACACCCACGATTCTCTCGAAGTTTTCCATTCCAACTTGACTCTTAACGAATTTCACGGTGAAGTCACAGATCTTTTGAAACGCATCAGGAAAACTTGGCACTATTCGCAGATCAATGTAGTAGGGGCTCATCTTTCCGCTGGAGAGTTTGAAAGCGCCGAACTTCAGGGCCCCGATCCTGTCAAGAATCTTACAGATCTCAACCTTCGTATCTTGATCCTTTTTTTCAGCAACCAACCTCTCAAGCCTTCTTCGAAACCTGATATATCTTGCCTGTCTCAGGAATCAAACAGGTTATCTTCGGAAGCTCCTTCTTCAAAAGCTCCGCAAACCTCTTCTGATCCGACCCTAAACCCGTGTGGTAAGGCACCGCCACCTTAGGTTTTAGTAATCTCGCAATGTCCACGCCAGTTTCAGGAGACGTGCCAGGCGCGATTCCGACTGTGCAGAACGCAACGTCCAGTTTTTCCCTCTCACCTATCTCCACCATTTCAGGAAACGGGAGACTATCGGCAGTGTGAAAAACTTTCAAGCCATCCTCACTCGCTATGACATAGGAAATTGGTGTTGCAGCCGGCGGATGATTGGACTTCTCGACTTTTGCAGACACTTCACCGATTTTGATCTCGGAACCTTGCTTCGCTTCCTGCAACTTGTCAGGCGGAATGACATTTCGCAACCGTCTAAAGGACGTGGGATCAGCAACAACCAAGCATCCTGTGAGCTTGTGCAATTCTGCGATGACAGATTGATCCAAATGGTCATAATGCTCATGAGTTACCAGTACGGCATCAGCAACTTTGAAGTCACGGGGTTTGACATCCACTGGATCTATCACAATAGTCTTTGACGGGGTCTTAATGGTGATGCCTGCATATCGATTGAACCATGTGAAGTAGAGCTCATTCTTGGAAGGTTTCTTGTTGATCGACATGTTTGATACCTCAGCGTTTCTACTTAGTGTTTTTCGGGTCTTAAGAACTTATTCCAACTTGATTTTGTCCAAGAAATTCTACATCAACAGATTCTAACGTGCTTGCTACTCAGTCTCGATCTTGTACAGGACGTTCAATCCTTTAAGTGTGTAATGAACCTTGTCGGTGAGTTGCAGAATATCTTCAAGCTCAACCTTTCTGCCCCATTCGTAGAACTGGTCGTGGTAGCCTCTCAAAGGTTTGAAGCCTAGAGAACGAAGCCTATCAACAACTTCGACGGGTCCTGCCCCTTCACTGCTGAACCAAAGAGTCAAATATGTTTTCACGGTCTGACACCTAAGCTTTCCTCATAAGAAACGCAGCACGAATTAATCCTTTTCTGTTTTAGAACCAACCGCTTCGTCGAAAGGTCAATTCTACCATTTTCGAAGGCTAGCGCACTGACAAGGCTTAATAATTTCAGCATATGTGTTTCAGTTGTTCAAGGGATTATACATGGTTGATGCTTGGTTACCTTATGGAAAATCAGACGTATGCGTCCGCGTCCCAACCCGAAACTTCCTAGGCTCAATAGAGCCCAAAGAAAAACCAGGAGTACCCGATCCACACGCCGAAATCGTACGCGCACTGCAGGAGCCTCTCGCGTCCAAGAGATTGCGCGAAATCGCCAAACCGGAGAGCAAAGTGGCAATCGTTGTGGACGACGATACTAGACCCGCACCTAGCCACTTGATGGTTCCTCCGATACTCGATGAGTTGAACGTGGCAGGAACGATAGATGAGAACATAACGATCATTTTTGCCTGCGGAACCCACAAACCCGTGTCCCACGACAAAGCAGTCAGCCTTCTCGGAGAGACAATAGTCAACCGTATCAAGATTTTGAACCATGATTGCAGGGCTCAGGATCTAGTGAAAGTTGGAACGACCCGCAAGCATGGAACTCAAGTCCTCCTAAACCGCGCTTTCGCAGAAGCCGATGTGAGAATCCTGACTGGAGACGTGTGTCTGCATTACTTCGCAGGCTACGGTGGTGGACGAAAGAGCATTCTGCCAGGAATCGCCGGCGAGGAAACAGTAAAACAAAATCACATGATGCTTCTAGACGTCCATTCCAAAACAGGTAGCCTCAACGAAAATCCAGTCCACGAAGACATGATGGAAGCAGCAAAACTCACCAGAACAGATTTTGCCTTGAATGTTGTGATGAACAGCAAACACGAAATAGTCAAAGCCTTCGCAGGAGATGCCGAGCAGGTATTTTCTGAAGGCGTCAAACTCGTCGACCAGATGTGCCGAGTGCAGGTGGACCGCCGCGCAGACGTCGTTGTTGTCAGTCCAGGCGGTTATCCTGCTGACTTGAACTTGTATCAAGCGTACAAGGCAGTGGACAACGCTCTGGAAATCGTCAAGCGCGGCGGTGTCATAGTGCTGGTCGCAGAACTGCCTGAAGGACATGGACACCAGACTTTCTATGAGTGGATGGTCAAGTTCGGAGAACTGAAAACAGTTGAAAGAGAGATCAGACGCAACTTCACGATGGGCGGTGCAAAAGCCTACTTATACCTCAAGGCTATGCAGAAAGCCACTATCATATTGGTCTCTTCGATGCCAGATTACTATGCCTCAACCGTTTTCAAGCTGAAAACTGCGCGAGCCGTGAATGACGCCTTGAACCAGGCTTTCAGCATTGCGGGAAATAACGCCAAAGTCTGGACGATGCCCTTTGGAAGCGTAACCCTACCTGAGGTCAAGACATCAGTGGAAGAAGGAACACAGAATGAGACTGCTGAAACCACCCAGACTCAATGAAGGCGACACAATAGGCGTGATCGCGCCTTCCCACCCGGTTTCACCGAATCATCAAGACATGTATGATCAGGGAATCAGAAACCTCAGAGCGTTCGGGTTCAAAGTGAAAGAAGGCAAGACCGTCAAACTAACACATTTGGGATACATGGCGGGAACCGATCGTCAAAGAGCCGAAGACATGAACGAAATGTTCAATGATGAAGAAGTGAAAGCAATAATCTGCGCCCTAGGCGGATCTGTGGCCATCCGCACATTGCGGTATCTGGACTATGATCTGATAAAGAGAAAACCCAAGATATTCTCTGGCATGAGCAACATCACAACCTTCCACATAGCTTTCCTTGCCAAGACTGGCCTAACAGGGCTTCATCAAACCGACGTGGTCTTCGGGTTTGGCGCTGACATGAAAAGCGAAGAAGCAAAATACGAAACAGAGCTCTTCTTCAGGATTACCGAGAACGCTCAGCCGATGGGGCTTCTCCCAGCTTTCACCAAGTGGGAAGTGTGGCGAGAAGGCGAAGCAGAAGGCAGGTTGTTCGGTGGAAGCATTAACAGCGCCGAAACGTTACTTGGGACGCCCTATTATCCAAAGCTAAACGAAAAGATCATCTTCTTTTGGGAGTCGATAGGGCAGCCTTTGGACGAACTCGATGCAAAACTAGTCCATTTCAGGGAATCGGGATTGTTTGACCGAACGAAAGGCATGCTGATCGGCAAGTTCAGAAGCGAAGTGCCAGATTCTTCAAACAAGTCAGGCTGCAGAATAATAGAGAGGACGAGTGAGATCAAGGAGTTGGTTTTGGACGTAACTGGAGAGTACGATTTCCCAATCATATCGGGTATGGATTTTGGTCACTACACACCCAACCTCCCGCTTCCGATGGGACTCAAGGCAAGAATGGACACGCAAGAAGCCTCCGTGTGGATCGATGAATCATATGTGAGGTAGCTTCGGGATGGGAAAAACGTTTAAGCTACCTTGAAGTCTAGGCTTTGACACTTAACGGAGAAGAAAGACGTGCAAGGAACCTACAAACTTCGAAAGTTTACGATGAATGATCTGGCCAAAGTCACAAAGATCAATGAGACCTGCCTCCCAGAGAATTACACAGACATCTTCTTCGCTGACCTGCACCGCAGGCACCCCGAAACGTTCATCGTCGCAGAAGAGAACGACGAAGTAGTCGGCTACATAATGTGCCGCATCGAAGTCGGCCTCTCAAACCTCGGTTTCAGCGGAATCGTCAAGAAAGGACACGTCGTCTCAGTGGCCGTCCTGCCTGAACATAGGCGAAAAGGCTTGGGCAAAGCGCTGGTCATTCAGGCCATGGAAGGCATGAAACAATACGGCGGCAAACAGTGTTACCTCGAGGTTAGAGTGACAAACCAAGAAGCAATCTCTCTTTACAAGCAACTGGGATTCGAAGTCTCACGCACGATTCACGGATACTACGCTGATGGCGAAGACGCCTTCGTAATGACTATAGACCTGCAACCAAAGAAATGATCTTATTGGATCCGTATCAGCTCTGCTTTTTGACTCACAAAATCTATTGCCAGTATCACCGATTTCGCCAATCCCAAAATTTCTAGCATCATCACGATGACCAGAAACATTCGTAGATCAACCATCAGACTCACGCTTCCGAACGTGTAATCAAAAATGCCGCTGTTCAAGGAAACTATCAGATAAGCCATTACAAAACCGCATCTTGCAGCGCCGAATATATGTTGAAAAACCGTTCCCGATGTCAAGTTACTAACAATCATCAACGCGACATAGACTATTATGAAGGTTTGAAGCATCTGCTGCAGACCAGGAACCAACGGCGAAAGCGGCGCCAAAACCTGCGAAAGAATGACGTAGAGTATGCAGACTATCGCTGTTTTGATGACAGTCTTGGCTATCGTGAAGACGGTCTTTCGCATCTTTTTCCCGTGACTGCTGTCCTCAATTCCCATATGGTACCACCAAAGGTCCGTAATTTAAGAACGGAAAAGCGAAAAACATCTCGAAATGTACTCTAGACGTGGTCCCAAAAGGAATGTACAGCTCTACGTTTCCTTGATAGGGTGAGTGCTCAAGCACGTTAAAGTCCATCGTGGTCTGTGTCACTTGTACGTTTGCACGGTTGTAGACATGCAATTGGACACTCCCCGTCAGATTGAAGAACGCATGGTTCTCGAAGCTCAACGGTACAAGAACGCGAGAGTGAGTCGCGTTATAGATCGAGAATTCAGGATTGCCAATACGCAGATTGTAGAGTGGAGCCCCCCATGGTATTGAAATGTTTGAGGAAGCCAGTATCGGAATTGCCTCTGCGGCTCTCATGCTCACAGTCATGTTAGTGCTGAGCTCACTGTCGTCGAACAACATGTCTCGGTTCGCCAGCAACAGATCCGTCAGATTCAGCGTTAGGTCATGGGTAATGTTGACCGTGCGTTCGTGAACAACTATCGGTATGAATGTTGAACCGTTCGCCAGCATTGAACCATTAGCGCTGAGGACTAGTGTTGAGATGTTGAATTGTGCCAGATTGTAGAAGCCGGTGTTAACGATTGAGATTGGGAAAGACAATAGCAATTGGTTGTCCTGGGTCATGCTGTTCTGAAATTGCCCTATGTTTAGCCGTACGTCTTTCATGGAGTAGATTGCTGTCACCATGAAGATTATGAGAAACGCCCAGATCGCAGACGTAGCGATGCCTATTATTCTGATGGGTACTCTCATGACTGCTCCTTATCCGGTAGTTGAAATTATCGACAGAGAGGCTGTCTTAGGACTCACTTCTGCTCTGACTGGGGTGGCTGAGTCTGCGTTCGTTCTTCTTCAGTCGGTTCCACTGTTTTCGGCGGTAACATTATGATTTCTGGTTCGTACGGTTTGGACTCTGGCTTGGGTTCTGTCTGCTTTGGCTCGGGTTGCGTGGTTTCTGCCTCCGGCTTTTCTGTTTTCTCGATTTTCGGAACTTTCTTGGCCTTTTCTGTCACATCTTCTCTGGCCGTTTCCTTCGTCGCAATCGGTTCTTGCGCAGGAACTGCAGGCATCTGCCGCACTTGAGAAAGTATCGTCACTCCTCTTATCGTTAGGAGCGACCCGATCCAACCCATTACACCCAGGTACATGACCCGTATGCACGTTGAGATCAGCGGGGCAAGAGCTTCGCCGAAAGTCTGTGCGAGATCAGCGGATGTGAGTATCGAAAGGCTTTGGGTCAGAAAACCGTAAGCGCTGACGAATGTGAATATCAGCAGGCCTACACCGACCATCAGAACGATGGTTCCGGAGAAGGTTATCTTGTCTCTTAGATTCAGTTTGAACATCTCTGGTTTCCCGCTTTCTAGTCCGACGAGTACAATATTAAATCTTCCTATACAATAAACCTAACGTGTGATACT
>CAZHZB010000029.1:6956-9685 GCA_964537045.1 uncultured Candidatus Bathyarchaeia archaeon
GCAGCCCCGCCTGTAAATGCACCGTAGACTGCACCATACTTTTGCATCGCATCCGTGGTCTTCTTTCCCATACCGCCCTTACCGATGACAACACGAACCTTGAAGTTCTTGATGAACTCGTCTTCGAAGATATCCATTCTCGTGCTCGTGGTCGGCCCAGCAGCGACGGCAATCCATTTTTCGCCTTGCTTCGCCACCACGGGTCCGCAGTGGAAAACAGCAAGTCCCTCCAAGTTCAGCGGCAAGGGTTTGCCCTCTTTGAAGTACTCCAAGGCTCTCCGGTGAGCTTGGTCTCTTGCGGTCACGACAGTTCCAGTTACATAGAGAACATCGTTCACCTTTAGTTTCCGTATCTGTTCTTCCGAGATCGGAGTTTTCAGTTTGTAGGTTGCCATTTTTCTTCACCTCACTGTTTCAGTTTATGCGTCAGATATTCAACTGACCCGTTTGCGTTGATTCTTGCAGTGGCACGTCTGGATGCCCAACAGTTGAAGGAAACAGCGACAGGGAACGATGCAGGATGTCTGTAAGCGTAGTCCACGTGTACTCCGAGAACCGTGGTTTTCCCTCCTAATCCCATCGGTCCAATCCCAGTCATGTTTGCGGCTTCGAAAATCTCTTTTTCAAGCTTCGCAATTTCAGGATCAGGATTGTGTTCGGTCAGAGGCTTGAGAAGGGTTTTCTTCGCAAGCTTCATTGACACGTCAGCTCCGCCGCCCATCGCCACTCCAAGAATGGTCGGAGGACAGGGTTGAGCCCCAGCCTTTATGACGGCGTCAATGACGAATTTCTTCACGCCCTTGATTCCTTCACCGGGAACAATCATTCCCCCGATACAAACGTTCTCAGAACCTCCACCCTTTGTCATCACCGTCATCTCAAGACTATCGCCTGACACCATCTCCCAGTTGAGAACAGGCAAATATCTTCCTGTGTTGTCTCCACTGTTCTTTCCAGTGAATGGATCCACAGCATTAGGACGAAGCGGAACCTCTTTGGTTGCTCTCTTTGTGGCGTTTATCACTGCTGATTCGATTTTGTCAAGATTCTTGACTTTAGCGCCTGCTTTGATGTAGAATATTATTGTGCCTGTGTCCTGGCAGACAGGAGCTTGATATTTCTCAGCCAGTTCGATGTTGTCAAGTATCGCCTTGAGTTGGGTCTTGCCTGTCTCACTTGTCTCTTCACTGTAGGCTTTTTTCAACGCTTGTTTCACGTCATCCGGCAAGTAAATGACTGCTTGTTTGAGAATGTTGAAAGCAACGTCTTCCACGATTTTTTCAGCTTCCAAGTTTTTCCCTCTACTTTTTGAGTTGGTTTATGACGATGGGGCATACTTATGTCTTATCTCGCAAACTCGAAGTGTGGAACAAGCATTTTAAATGTTCACTTTAACCCATCTCTCCGTGGAATACAGCTTCGCGTGCTTCGTCTGTTTTAAATATGGCTTATCTATCAGTTCTAACAACTGTGAAAGAGAGAAGGGAATATGAGCACAGAAGAAGAACCCGAATCGAAAGAGGCTGAAGTTGAGACCAAAAAGAAGTATGAGCTTCTGGAAGACCTGCCAGGAGTAGGCCCCGCCACCGCACAGAAACTGAGAGAGATGGGCTATCACACGATAGAGTCATTGGCGATGGCGACCGCTCGTGAGCTAGACCCTGCAGGCATAAGTGAAAAGAAAGCCCTCGCGATAATCGAAACCGCCCGCTCATCAATCGGCGTCTCTTTCATACGCGCAGACGAACTGCTCAGAATGCGCAAGAACGTCCTGCGCCTCACAAGCGGAAGCAAAGTCGTAGACAGACTTGTTGACGGCGGATTTGAGACGCAGACCATAACAGAGTTCTACGGTGAATACGGAAGTGGCAAGAGCCAAATCTGCCACCAGTTGTGTGTCAACGTGCAGTTACCGCCCGAAAGAGGCGGACTGAACGGTTCTGCACTGTATGTTGATACTGAAAACACGTTCCGTACCGAAAGAATCGTTTCTATGTCGAGACACTTGGGCCTCGACCCCGAAGAGGTTGTGAAGAACATCATTTACGCTGAGGCATATACCTCGGACCATCAGCAGTTCTTGCTCGAGAACGCTGACGAAGTTATAAAAGCCAACAACGTGAAACTCATAATCGTAGACTCTCTAACTGCACACTTCAGAAGCGAGTACCTTGGACGCGAAATGTTGGCCCCTAGGCAGCAGAAATTGAACAAACACATGCACAAACTCATCGGTTTGGCGCGCGCCTTCAACGCCGTAGCCGTTGTAACCAATCAAGTCATGGCCAAGCCTGACGTGTTCTTCGGGGATGCAGTTCACCCTATAGGCGGCCACATTGTAGGGCACACGAGCCATACGCGTATCTACTTGAGGAGAGCTGCGCATGGTCCAATTCGAATAGCGCGGTTGGTTTCAAGTCCGTATTTGCCGGAAGGAGAAGAAATATTTAAAATAACCGAGAACGGCATAGAGGATGCGTCTGAAGAAGAGAAGAAACCTCGTGGTCGCTAAACATGCCTATTCCTTCCGCTCTCGTCACCAGATTCTTCCAACTACTGGTCAATAGACAGTTCTCTGAAGCAGAGCGAGAACTGGAGAGACTCAAACAGAAGATGCAGAAGACCGAATGGAACAGAGGCTACTTCAGAGCCCTTTATGGCATGTTTCTTTCGCGCAAAGCAAATGGTGACTCCTACGCTTTCTTCTCGAAAATGGATTTGAAAGACAG
>CAZHZB010000030.1:0-3518 GCA_964537045.1 uncultured Candidatus Bathyarchaeia archaeon
GCGTCCTCGAGGAATAACGGTGACAGATAAGGTCTTTCAGAAACTCTTTCTAGAATCAATAGATGACGCCTTTTCGTCGCTTGGTGACTCAGCAAAACAGGCCATATATTTCCACCTGCAAAACAAGTTCAAAATCTCACGGGAAGATATTCCCAACAATCTCGACAGCTTCGAAAGCGGGCTTGAGAAGATTTTTGGAGCAGGAACAAGATATCTTGAGATTCTCATAATGAAAAAGCTGTACGAAAACATGGAACCAAAGAAAAGAGTCATGAAATGGGACGAGGGCAAAGAGTTCAAGTTCTCAGAATACGTAAGAACAGCGAGCAATACGTTTTCTAAAGGCGAAAAAAAGAATCGAAATTGAGACACGTGCTCTGACAGCACTATCTGTGCAATGGCACTTTTTAAATCTTGATTCAGAGTTCACAAACGATTTATCAAGCGAACATCGTGTTTCATTCTCAACGTACGTTCAATAAGTGAGGGTAAGGATTGTCTCCAGACAATTTCAGCAGAATCGTTCTAGCCGCCATTGAAGAAGGCCTTTCCTCACTTGGAAATTCACCGAGAGAAGCAATATTCTACCATCTCGAAGCCTCTTTCCAACTCAAGAAAGAAGACATCCCCCTGAACCTGACAGAATTCAAACAGGCTCTGGAAAAAATCTTCGGACCGGGAACGCCATACATTGAAAAGCTCATCACCAGACGACTCTGCGAAAAACTCGGACTGAACTTCGAAGACGACGAAAACGTGAACCTTCTTATATATGTTGACGACGCGAAGAAGAGGCTCTCACCCAAGGGAGGTGAAAAAGATGAATAAGAATGCAAGAATCCTAGTTGTTGACGATGATGAGAACATAAGAAAAGTCGAGGTGGCCATACTTGAAGACCAAAGCTACACTGTGGAATCCGTCGGCACGGCCAAAGAAGCCATAGAGAAAAGCAAAAGGAAATTCTATAACGTGGCCTTGATTGACATTCGACTCCCCGATATGGAAGGAATCGAACTATTAACGAAATTCCGGGAAACAACCCCCAAGATACGCAAAATCATAGTCACTGGATACCCAACCTTGCAGAACGCAGTAGACGCCGTCAACAAAGGAGCAGACGCCTACATAGTCAAACCATTTGACGTGGAAAAAGTCCTCAAAACGATTCAACAACAACTCAGCAAACAAGAGGAAGAACGTAGATACAGCCAAGACAAAGTCGCAGAGTTCATCGAAGCCAGAGTCAGAGAACTTGACCTCGAAAAAGAAGTGCCCCAAAAACACAGAAAATGATGTAAAATCAAGATTCCTTTATCTTTTATCACCATGTTCTAATTTTCAGGTCTCTCGTCAATCAAATTGGGGTCGACCTGACCCTTTGGAGGCACGCTCTTCTTCAAGAATTCAATGTGGTGCCCAACCTCAAGCCCTACATTCCGCAGAAGTGTGACTGACGGAACGTTAAGCTCACTAGTATGCAAGACCACTTGGTCAAAGCCCTTCTCAAACAGAAAGTTCATGGCTCTAACCGTAAGGGCAGATGCAAGTTTCTTCGCACGATAATCAGAAAGAGTAGCCGCAGGTCCAAGATAGCCCCTCTTTGCCCCAAAGTACGCATTGAACTTCACCGCAGGCCACGCAACTACGACGGATACCACCTTATTCCCATGGTAAGCAACATGCACCCATTCCTCGCTGAATGGAGGCGAATCAACTTTGCCCTTCTCAACGAAATCAGGTTTGAGCCTATCCCACCCGAATACCCCGTTTACCGTCGCAACAACCTCCTGCTCCTCCCCGAGCTTCATACTCCCGACGCGAAAACCTTCAGGCAACGTAGGAAGAGGCCTCAGACTGTCAAGCTTGGCAATCATCTGGTAGAGCCCGCCACTTGGAACATACCCTCTGTCAATCCACTCGTTTGTTCTTGGGCTTCCAGCGTCAACCGATATGAACACAGTGCCTTTGCGAACTAGTTCTTCGGCTTTCTTCACAAGAGCATCCTCTATCAGCTTTTGATCAATCCCACCACGAACGCCAAGCCATCTTATTTCTTCGCCCCAATATCCGTCATTGTACGTCGCGGACCCAACGATTTCGCCGTCCCTTTCGGCAATTAAAACGCTGGATTTGCCCTCTTGAATTCGCGCACTAACTTCTTCCTCCGTCAAAGGTATGAATTCATAAGAGCCTTGCCGCGCTTCGTTGAGTAGTTTGACCAGAATTGCAAGGTCCTGAGCCTTAAAACTTCGAATTTGCAGTGCCATGTTCTCTTGCCAGTAAAAGAATGCGCACATGTAATAAGCGTTTAGACGGCATATGTTCGAAGTGAATCTAGTATGCTGAATGAATATAGGATGGAAGTTTTGGAAATAGAACGTCAACCAGATGTTTGTGGCTGACTGCAATCCTCATATCTGGAACCGCCAATTCGAGTTCTTCACGACTCTTATATCCCATTAGAAGCTGAACGAAAGCAAGAGGGTTCAGCCCGATGGGACTCCTCTCGCCGGTCTCAAGTCTCTGGATATCAACAACCTTTCCACCTTGCAGGTTCAGTCTGATCGTGAAACGCCTGAAGTTGAAGTCAAGCGTTTCCGTCAATGTGCGGTACATTGAATTGGCAAGACGGCATTCAAGAAGAGGTTTCAACTTCTGAAAGATCTTCAGGTAATCGGTTACGCGAACCTGCCACGCGTAAGTGGGAAGTCTCTTCGTCGCGCCGAGTGAAACCAGATGTTCAGTGAACGGTTCTGCATAGCTGATATTTGCGGACAGGGCGGTCAAACTTTTTTTCAGACCGTATTCTTTCAGAAAATCCGCGATTGCCTTAGCTTCAAGTTGATCAACTTCAGAAATCTCGGTAAGGAGCAATTCCTTTTCCTTGGAGTTTTCCCTGATTCTGAAATATCCCTTTAGCCGCCCGTCCTCTTCCACCGCATATCCCTGAAAAGGTTCGGGGTCCGATGCTATGTGTGTTTTCTCCTGCATTTCCCAAACCGCTTTACTGCGAACGCTGTGAACATAGAATTTCCTTTGGGATACCTCAAGCAGTTTCATCGCTTCTACAATGTCTTTCGCGGTGAACAAGCGGATCCTGACATTCGATTCGGAATCGGGGATTTGGTCGAGCCTTATCCGAGTTTCCTCAAGCAGCGGAAGCGCGTAGTCATATCCGAATTGTCGGTAGAAGTAGGGTATGCCTTCGATCACTGCGAGATCAAAATTCTGTTGCGCCACTGTTTTAAGAAACTTCAGCACGAGTTTCTGTATAAGACCTCTTCCCCTGCACTCGGGGAGGGTTGCCACGTGTCCCATCTCAGCAACTTTCAGCTTAACATCGCCGATGCTCCAAGTAACCGGAATGAGGTTGATCGTTGAAACCATTCTTCCCTCATGCTTCACGACAAAGAAGTTGTCCAAGGTCATTTCAGGATGATGATCTATCAACTTCTTGGCCAAGTCGCATACGCCGACTTCTTCACCGAATGCTTTTTGCACAAGTCGCAGGTAATCC
>CAZHZB010000030.1:3618-9668 GCA_964537045.1 uncultured Candidatus Bathyarchaeia archaeon
ATCGTAAAAACTTAAATCCGTCAAGAAGCCTAAGCAGAAGATTCCAAGTCGGTGGATACATGGATAGGCAATCCAAGGGCAGGAGCGTTTTCCTGACGCTCTGCTTCATGGGTTTCTTCGCTTTGCTCAGCTCAACAATGTCCAAGTCTCCTGTTCTGAAACCCTTTGCAAACAGTCTTGGAACTCCGACAGATTGGCTGGGTGTCGTTGCAGCTGCGTCCACGATACCAGGCATATTGGTCAGCCTGCCCGCCGCTTCGCTTTCAGACATCTATGGAAGAAAAAGATTCCTACTAATCGCTGGATTCGTCTTCGCTTCTGCCCCTTTTCTGTACCTACTAGTTACGGTTTGGTGGCAGCTCATAATCGTGAGATTTTATCATGGATTTGCAACTGCAATATTCGTACCTGTTGCAGAAGCAGCCATAGCCGAAGCGTTCCCTGCAAAACGCGGAGAGCGAATATCGCTCTTCTCGTCAGTTACTTACGTTGGCCGAATCATCGCACCAACACTCGGAGGATACATACTGTTTGCCACAACGCGCCCAACCTCGCCGCCACCAAGCGACTTTCACTTGCTCTACCTGGCCGTAGGGGTTGCAGGCATCACTGCAATAATCATGGTCCTACCATTCCTTGCTGAAAAGAAAGTACCTCAAGTCGCTCAACAAGACGACGCTAAGAGGACACTCGCAAGAGTGTTCAAGGGTTGGGGAACAGTGGCCACGAACAAGGGCGTTCTGCTTGTCGGTTTCGTTCAGGCCTCACAATATTTCGTCTTCGCCGCGGTCGAGTTCTTCTTGGTCGGGTACCTCACTGAAATTGTGAAGCTTAACAACTTCATCACAGGCTTAATGATCACGAGCATAATAGCCATAGGAATATTCGCCAGACCTTACATGGGAAGAATCTCAGACAGAGTTGGAAGACAAATCCCGATAGTAACAGGCTGCATAGTTTCAGGACTCCCGCTGCTCGGATTGCCGTTCATCAGAGACTCTTGGGTTCTGCTGCTTCTTGTATTGATCTACGGGCTTGGGTTCGCAACGGTGCTGAGTTCAACACATGCTCTGACAAGCGACCTCGTGCCCACAGAGCTGGTAGGAACATCAATGGGATTCATAGACACGGTCATGGATATCGGACAGACACTGGGTCCAATAGCAAGCGGAATAATACTTGGAGTGAGCTTGGCATACGGTTTTCAGTACATTCTTGTCTTTCTCGCGTTAGGGCTCGTACTGCTCGCAACGGGAGTAGTCTTTGCCCTGTCAAGACTCGTTATGCCAAGCAAACATTGAATTTGAAGAAACAAGAGGCCCAAAATGACCGACAAGGTTGTCACTCATCTTCGTTTCAGAAAAGTCTCAACGCTAGAACACTTGGCGCTGAATCTGCGCAATTTCAACTTCTTTAGAAGAGGTGATTCCGGAAAAGCTATCATGTTCTTTGGAACCTCCAAGTTCTTCACCTGGCTCATTGCCATACCCTACATCATTTCATCGGAGCTAGTTTTCCTCAGAACCACTCGCTTCTATGCCACTATTGAGGATCAAGTGGCAGGCATCCTCGTTCTTCGCGAAGAACAAGATATTTTGTACGTAAGCGACCTAGGCGTCGCACCTGAATATCGAGGACACGGAATAGCAACTGCTATGCTGAATTATTGCACTAAGATCGCAAGGGCAATTAGCAAAAGCTGGCTTGAACTCTCGGTATTGAAAACCAACACGCCTGCTAGGTGCCTGTATGAGAAGACGGGTTTTGTTCAAAAAGAAAACAGACGGTGGTCGTTTATTCTCCGCAAAAAAGTCAGCTAGAACTGTAACTCGGTCTGAATCATACACTAGCCAAAGAACTCACCAAATCAACCATTCGCTTCACGCAAAGCTCTATTCTGAATTTCCACTAATCAGATTTTTCCCACGTCACAAAAGCGCCGCAAATAAGAAAGTCTTAAACACCTTTCGATTTGGCTAGAACTGAACCTCTTTCAGCAAGAAAGACTCACCTTGAGGGGTTCATTTATGTTTAATCGTGTCTATGTCAACGTGTTGTTTCTCGGTGTTTTTCTGATAAATTCAACATTGTTGTAAGAAGGGTTTAAATAAGCAAACACTAGATACAGCGTTCGCTTCGCTTGTGAAACACTAACGACTTGCGGAGCGCACAAATGGTGATCGAGTGAAGTGTCCGTACTGCGGTTCCGAGAACCTAAAAACGCTTGAAACTAGGGATTCGCCTGACAACACCGTCAGACGACGCAAAGAGTGCGACAGCTGCGAAAGACGCTTCACCACATACGAGTACATAGAAACCGTCGAGTTGATGGTAAAGAAGAAAGACGGAAGGTCTGAACGCTTCGACGTCAACAAGATCATCAGAGGACTGCAGAAAGCCTGCGAGAAAAGGTCAGTGACGATGGAGCAGATCCGTGAATTGGCAGAACGCGTCAGACAAGACCTGGTGGCACGAGGCAAGGATGAAACCACCTCCCGTGAAATCGGGGATCTGGTCATGAAGCATCTGAAGAAGCTCGACCGAGTCGCTTACATCAGGTTCGCCTCGGTCTACAAGGCGTTTGAAGAACCTGAAGACTTTCAGAAACTAATCAAAGAGGTAAGAACGTGAAATATGTCAGAAAACGTGATGGAAGATTAGAATCGTTTGATCAAGAACGAATAACTAAAGCAATTTGGAAAGCCGCAAAAGCCGTTGGCGGAAGAGACCGCGAACAGGCTAAGAGACTCAGCGATCAAGTCATTGATCAGCTGAAGCTCCGCTTTGGCGAAGACGGCGTTCCAACGGTGGAAGAGATTCAGGATCTGGTTGAGAAAACACTCATCGATAACGGACACGCGAGAACCGCCAAAGCGTATATCCTCTATCGAAAGCAGCACCAGGACCAAAGGGAACTGGCAGCGCTCTTGAGTGACGCCGATCTTGTAGATCAGTACTTGGAAATTCAAGACTGGCGCGTGCGGGAAAACAGCAACATGAGCTATTCACTCCAAGGATTGAACAACTATCTCTCATCCACAGTTATTGCGAAGTATTGGATCAGCAGGATCTATCCGCCCAACATTGCGGACGCCCACTTTTCCGGAGACATGCACGTCCACGATCTTGGGGTACTGGGCGCTTACTGCGTCGGCTGGGACCTGAGAGAGCTCTTGATGTCAGGGTTCGGTGGCGTTTCAGGAAAGATCGAAAGCAAACCTGCCAAACACTTCAGGACCGCTCTAGGACAGATCGTCAATTTCTTCTATACGCTTCAAGGCGAAGCTGCCGGAGCCCAAGCGTTCAGCACTTTCGACACTTACTTGGCGCCGTTTATACGCTATGACGACTTGACCCAGAAAGACATTGAGCAAGGGTTACAGGAATTCTTCTTCAACATGAATGTACCCACCCGTGTAGGGTTCCAAACACCATTCACAAACGTGACTCTGGATCTCACAGTCCCAGACTACATAAAGAATGAGGCCGTCATAGTCGGCGGAAAACCGACAGACGCAACTTACGGCGAAATGCAGCCAGAAATGGACATGTTTAACGCTGCCTTCGCCGAAGTCATGAATCAAGGCGACTCAAAAGGAAGAGTGTTCACTTTCCCAATTCCCACCTACTGTGTAACAAAGAACTTCGACTGGGACTCCCCAATTGCCCAGAAGATCTTCGAAGTCACAGCCAAATACGGAGTCCCCTACTTCTCCAACTTCATCAACACCGACATGAGACCCGAAGACGTGCGAAGCATGTGTTGTCGACTGAGAATCGACAACCGCGAACTTCGCAACAGAGGCGGCGGCTTCTTCGGAGCAAACCCCTTGACAGGATCGATAGGCGTCGTCACCCTCAACCTGCCGAGAATCGGATATTTGGCGAAAGACGAGGACGAGTTCTTCGAAAGACTGGAAACCATGATGGAAATCGCTCGAGACAGCTTGGAGATAAAACGCAAGATTCTTGAAACGTTCACAGAGAATGGTTTGTATCCGTACTCAAAGCGTTACCTGCAAGAAGTGAAGAAAGGGTACGGGCATTACTGGCAGAACCACTTCTCAACGATCGGCATTATAGGCATGAATGAAGCGATTCTGAACCTGTTCGGAACTAATATTGTCACGATGGACGGAACCGAGTTTGCGATCAGAGCACTCAAGTTCATGCGCAATCGACTGCTGCAATTCCAAGATGAGACGGGCAGCATGTACAACCTTGAAGCCACTCCGGCTGAAGGAACGAGTTATAGGCTCGCACGGCTTGATAAGAAAAAGTATCCGGAAATAATCGCTGCCAACCAGAAGCACTTGGCAAGCGGTGCCGAACCCTTCTACACTAATTCTTCGCAACTGCCAGTGGACTTTGAAGGTGACATGTTTGAGGCTTTGGAACACCAAGACAGACTGCAGACCCTCTACACTGGTGGAACCGTCTTCCACATCTTTCTCGGTGAGAGACTTCCCACATGGAAGGCCTCAGCAGAACTCATCAAGAAGGTCGCACAAAACTCGCACCTACCGTACTTCACTTTGACTCCTACGTTCAGCATATGTCAAACGCACGGCTACATCAACGGCGAACACAAACAATGTCCGACCTGCGGAGCCAAGTGTGAAGTCTATTCAAGAGTCGTCGGCTACTTGAGACCAGTAGATCAATGGAACGACGGCAAACAGTCAGAGTTCGCCATAAGAAAAACCTTTGACAGATCAGCCGTCATGCCAGCCGCACCAACCCCAGTGATAAATGCATGAAGTTCTGCGGCATCCAAAAAACCAGCCTGCTGGACTATCCAAACCGAGTGTGCTCCGTCCTCTTTACACCCGGATGCAACCTGCGCTGTCCATTCTGCCACAACTGGAGAATAGTCCTCGACCCCAAGCCTCCTTTTCTCAACGAAGAAAACGCATTGAAGATCCTTGAAGAACGCAAGAAGTACATAGACTCGGTTGTAATAACGGGCGGGGAACCAACCATTCACAAAGAACTGCCGAAGTTCCTGAAGAAACTGAAAGAAAAAGGCTTCAAAGTGAAACTGGACACAAACGGGCTTGACTCGAAAATGTTGGAAGCATGTCTGCCATACTTAGACTACGTCGCGGTGGACGTCAAGACCAGCCCACAGAAATACGCATTACTTGGAGCAAAAGAGCCTGCAGCACTGGCGCAGACGGTTGAAATGCTAAAGATGAGCAAAGTCGAGTATGAGGTCAGAACAACTGTCGTGCCTGGCTTCGTCGATGCCGTCGATATTCAAGCAATGTGTAAAATTGCCAAGGGTGCAACGACATGGGCTCTGCAACAGTTTATTCCAGGAGACACTCTGGACAGTGATTTGAACAGTGTGAAACCGTACAGCCTAGAGATCTTGTCCAAGTACGCTGAAACCATCAAAGATTGTGCCGAGAGAATTGTCCTTCGAACGTAGAAGCTCGCCAACAACACTCTTATCCCGCTCTTCGAAGCGTAAGGTTTAAGGGTATACACTTCGTTTAGGTTTCGAATATTCTTGTCACGAGGGTTCAGGTTTTGAGCAAGAAACAACAACTTCAGACTCTTGAAGAACGGAAAGCCGACGTTCTGATCAAACTCAGGGGATACAAGCTTATTAAGAAACAGAAGCACGATGATGCGATCGGGTACATTATTGAGATTCCAAAGGAAAAGCAGAAAGCTCTAGTATGGGCCGTCCCGGGAGAGACCACCGTTGGCATCAACAGCATCAACCGACTCTCAAAAGCCATGAAAGACGCTGGAATCGAAAGAGGGATAATAGTAACAGACGGACGATACACACACGCAGTCAAGCAGGGCGCGAAGAAAAAGAAGATTGAACTTTTGCCGAAGACTTTCCCTGCCTTTGACATCTTCCAGCACAAGCTCGTGCCCAAACAGGAAATCCTGACCGATGAAGAAAGAGAACAGCTACTTCTGAAGTACAAAGTTCAGCCGTACCAATTGCCACAGATAAGCTCAGTAGACCCCACGGTAAAAGCGATAGGAGCCAAACCAGGCGACGTACTGCGAGTAAAAAGAAAAAGTCA
>CAZHZB010000031.1:0-9141 GCA_964537045.1 uncultured Candidatus Bathyarchaeia archaeon
TTTGATCCTCGCAGTTTTTGGTCGAATATTACAGAATATGCTGTTGCTTTTAAAGTTTGATTACAGTATTCCGAACCCTGCAGAAGGAATATCGCCCTTGATAGCCACCCCAGTCGCACCATCGACAATAAGCTGATAGTCTTTCCCCTTGTACTCGTATTTTATGAACCATATTGGCGCATGGAGGTAAACCGTCTCTTCAATCTTTATTTCCGTCTTCATCTCGATTATCTTGTCAACATCCTGCTGAGCCAAGAACTTGTGGTTGCCTTCGATCTCTGCCTTCGCCTGCTCCTCCGCTTCATCCTTGTCTATCTCACTGTTCAAAACCTTCGCGAAGGCTTCTATTCTTCTGAAATCAAAAGGTATCTTCCCTTCCAAAGGCACCTGATACTCCCTCGTTGGAAACTCGGTGGCCTTCCTGGCTAAGACGAGCCAATCATAGTCCTTCTCGATTGATCCTTCCTTCATCACAGCAGGAGTAATTCTCTCAAAAATGCCCCTGTAACTGCTCCTCGCTTCAACCGAAACAACCCAGAAAGGCAGGTAAGTCAATTCTCTTCCAGTAAGCTTGGCCTTTCTCGCCAAGTCGGAAGGCTTCATGAATCCTTCCCTCATCCAGCTTCTGACACGCGTTTCAACTTGCACCTGATCGAACGCGTTAAGCAATAGCGAATGTTCAAACGTGAAAGTCTGTCCGGTCTCTATTACAACCGTATACCCGCAGTACTTGCAGGTTGCAAGTAATTCTCCCGGTTGAAAAGAAATGGGTGCACCACAATGAGAACACTTTATCTCGTCAACGATGCCCATCAGTTCAGTTCCTTCTCTTTTTCTCGTCTGATGATCTCTCTTGACGCTATCACACCAGAAGCCGAAGCCTGAATCAAACCCCTCGTCACTCCGGCCCCATCTCCTATGGTGAAGAGATTGTGAATCTTGGTCTCCAAAGTGTTACTCAGCTGCAGTCTCGAAGAGTAGAATTTAACCTCGATACCGTACAACAACGTGTCCCGCGAGTGCAGGCCCGGCGCGAGCTTGTCCAACGCTTGCAGCATCTCTCTGATGTCGGCAAGATATCTGTAGGGCAACACGAAGCTCAGATCGCCCGGCGTCGCGTTCTTCAGCGTTGGGGTAACTACACTCCGCGCGATCCTTTCAGGAGTTGATCTTCTTCCTGACTCCAAATCGCCCAGACGCTGAACCATCACGCTCCCGCTGAGCAGATTTCCCAGCCGAGCAACGTACTTGCCGTACGCTATCGGCTCTTTGAACGGTTCTGTAAAAGAAGTGCTCACGAGAATAGCAAAGTTTGTGTTCTCAGTCTTCCGCTCAGCATAGCTCTGCCCATTCACGGTCAAGACTCCATCGTACGATTCTGTAATCACCTCACCATGAGGAGCAACACAGAAAGTTCTGACCTGATCGTCAAAAGATTTTGAATAGTAAATGAGCTTCGGCTCGTAAAGGACTTCAGTCAACTCTTCCATGACAGAAGCCAAGACCTCAACTCTCACTCCCACATCCACAGGGTTGTTGAGAGTCTTCAAACCCAGAACCTGAGACTCCGTCTGCAACCACTCGGCACCACTTCTGCCTGGTGCCGCGATCACGTATTTGGCAGAATATGTTTCCCCGTTTGCTGTTTCAATGCCTTCGACAATGTTGTTTTTGACAACGAGTCCTTTCACATCGGTTCGCGGCTTGAACTCGACCTTACCGTCCAATTCGTGTCGCATCTTTCGAAGCGTTTCAGCACATCTTTCTGTGCCCATATGACGGATTCTCTGCCGGATAAGTTTCAAACCCGCAAGCGACGCTTTTCTTTCAATATCCTCTATCTTTTCTTCGTCCTCGCCGTAAACATGCTCTGTTGCACCATACTTCAGATAAATGCCGTCAGCGCAGTCCAAAAGCTCCTGAAGCTCTTTGCTCGACATGTACTGGTCAAGCCAGCCCCCCACCTCTGTGGACAGTGTGAGTTTGCCATCACTGAACGCCCCGGCGCCACCCCAACCGGACAGAACTGAGCATGGGTCACAGTTGACACATTCGTATCCTCGGCTAGCTGGGCATTTGCGTTGGTTGATGTCTTGACCTCGGTCAAGCATGAGAACGTTCAGCTTGGTTTTTTCGGCAAGTTCCAACGCTGAGAAGATTCCTGCCGGCCCAGCGCCAACAATTATTACATCGTATTTCAACCGGCTTATCTCCTGAAACCCCGAAACTAGATGCTGTAACTAGCATATATTTCTAGCGAGAAGACAAAAGAAAAGAGAACAAAAGGAAGTGTATCTTCTACGTGTCGTGATAGGGTACGAGACAAAGGAACTTCAAGAGTTTGTTGCCTGTGTTCTTGAACTGGTGTTTCTCGTTGGGCGGAACAAAAACCGCGTCTCCTGGCTTGAACTTCTTCTCTCCTTCTTTGCCAAAGACCGTTCCTTCGCCCTCCAGAATGAACACTTCATGTTCCCAGTCATGTGTGTGCAACGGGCTATAGCCCCCTGGTTCCATCTCAAACAATCTCATTGCAAAATTAGGTGCCCCAATGTCTTTAGTTATGAGCCACCTGACCTTCAGTTTCGAAGCCCCCTCATCAGCCGCCTTTGCCTCAACGTCCGTGTACGGAAACACTTTCACCAAACAACATTCCTCTTCAGAGTGCTAGTTGAGTATTTGTCTGCTGAACTTCAGATTTATTTCGCGCTTCTTATAAATCCTTGCAGAAAATCATGCTTGCGAAGATGAAGAAACCTCGCATGAAAAAAGAGACAAAAATTGAGAATGAAAAGTATTCTGCGCCTGTTAGTCTTTTATTGCTTCTAGCAGGCTCATTACGTTCCAAAGCTTCACTCGCGTGTACGGTGGCATGTTTGGATCCTGCAGTATCTCGTCCAGAAGTGAAACCGCGTTTGAAGCTCTCACGGCCGCAGTGTATTCTCCGGTTTGCATAGCGTTCATTGCATCTTTCGCAGATCTTCTAATGTTCCTAGGCGTGGTGTTGTCTTCGGAAACGGCTCCCAGCACGGCAAGCGCCTGCTTGATGCGTTCCTCATACTCCTCAGCCTTCTTCTTTCTGACCATAAGTGCCACCTCGCCAAACATCATGATAATCTAGTTATATAGGCTGGGTTGCCTATTTAGTTTGAGGTTTTGAAGCTTGTCCCGAAGGAAACGAGATGAAACTCACATCAAACGCATGGCAGAACTACTCAAAAGCGGATCAACGATGACAAACTTGGCCTGCCCCGCTTGCGCATCACCATTGTTCAGACTGAAAAACGGTGAATTATGGTGTGAGAAATGCCAGAAAAAAGTCGTAGTGGTCAAAGAAGGAGAAGAACAGAAACTGGCAAGAGCCACAGCCCTTAACAGCCTTGAAGCAACACTTGCCGCCAAAATACAGGAAATCCAGGAAAAAATGACTAATGAACAGGACCCTGAGAAACTGCAGAAACTGGGAAACACTCTCACAGGGCTTCTGGAAAACCTTGAGAGAACGAGAAAAATCAAGAAATCATAGCCGGAAACCGAAAAGATGCTCGGAGTGTACAGCGACTTCCCTACTGACGTCCAAAAGATTGTCAATTTTGAAACCTCAATATCCGAGACAAGACTACAGAAAACGCTGGTAGAAGTATTTTACAGACTCAACAGCGAAGAGTCAGCCCTGAAAGAAATCGCTTACCCTTCTCTGCCGGAATGCATGATCGGTTTTGAGTTTGGAATAGCTGAAGGCAAAGACTTCAACTACCTTGACACTCACGAAAAAGACAGGCTGCTTGCAGCAACACAGAAGAAACCGTTTCCCTCACTGGATTTTCTCTGCATAACCCGGTACTACAGCGTGCAGAATCAGAGGAAAAGACCATTAAAGTTCGACCATTACATGCTTCGCTTCAGATTTGCCAAGAAAGCCCTTCAAATGCAGGTTTTCCACGAAAAAGGCCCGATGCACCTTTCAACAAAAGACCTACCCCTGTTCATAACCAAAATTGTGAACAGCGAATTTCCCAAAAGAGTGATCAAAATCATCAGAGAATCCTAGCGAGTTCGCAAAAAATCATTGACGACTCGCCAGATTTCTTTTGTCACTTCTCTTTTTGACTTGTTCCCGTCTATTCTGAGAAGAGCACCGTTTTCAACATATTTTAAGTAGACCTCTCGAACCTTCAGCTGCGTTTCCAAGATCTCCATTACCGACTTCTTCCGCTTCAACCTACCAGTCACGGTTTTCGGGTCAACGTCGATAAAAAGCGCCAAGTCTGGGCGAACAGCATGTTTGTTGACCTCTTCAATCCATTTCAAATCAAGGCCTGCCGCACCTTGATAAGCTAACGAAGAGAAAACGTACCGGTCTGAAACCACAATCTTCCCTTTCTCTAAAGCAGGAAGAACCTCGCTCTTCAAATGCTCAACACGATCGGCTGCAAAAAGCAAAGCCTCAGCCACAGCAGACCCACGACTATCAGCGTGCAAATAGTGTTTCTTGATGAACCTTCCCATCTGTCCTCGACTCGGCTCAGCCGTATAAACCGCATCATGATGCTTTTTCAACTTCTTTACAAGCAGTTTTGCCTGCGTAGTCTTTCCACAGCCATCCAATCCCTCGACACAAATGAAGATGCCGCGGCCAACCATTGTTCTTCTTCCCCGAAAGTCAAGACTGAGCATAATACGGTTAGAACTATAACTGTTTTTTCACCGCGACATTGACGTGAATTCTGCGGAAGCGATGTCGCCAAGGCTTTATTTTAGAACCTAGTAGTGATGCATCCACAAACAATTCAGAAAACAAATTTGGGAAAGAACCATGGGTATCGGAACCAAGCTTCGCGATGAATTCTCCTTCGTCCGCGGCAACTATCTAATCCTGATCATAAGCTGGGTTCTTATGGATTTTGCGGGCGAGATGCCTTCACTCTACTACGGCCCATGGGTAATGTACGATCTTGGGGCAACTGCATCGATTCTTGGTTTCATAGGCTTCGCCGCGGTACTCGTTCTAGCGGCAGTTCAATTTCCAGGAGGATACCTCGCGGACAGGTATGGAAGAAAATGGCTCATTTCAACGTTGACCTTTGGCGTCGCTTTGTCCTTCATCTTCCATGTTATAGCACCCAGTTGGCACTGGATACTTGTTGGCGCAATGATCGGCAGCCTATGTCTCATCTACCAGCCAGCGCTAATGGCCATGGTTGCAGACTCAACGTCGCCAGAAAAAAGAGGGATGGCTTTCTCCATTACGACTCTAATCGCCAACGTAGCCACAACTCCTGCGCCAATCGTTGCCGGAATAATCGTGTCGTTGTACACACGTGCAATAGGCATGAGAATATCGTATGCCATCGTTGTATTGCTCTACTTTGCCGCGGCTCTGTTGAGAAGCAGACTCAAGGAGACCATAAAGACTGAAGAGAGAATCAAACCGCGTGACCTGATAGCGTCTTACCCTCAAGCCATAAGAGAAAGCGTAGCCGTGTGGAAAACGATACCTCGCTCAATGTTCTTCCTGTTCATAGCCAATCTGATAATAACTTTCGCACTCTCACTTGGACAATTGTTTTTCGCGGTATATGCAGTTGAAGGCGAAAAGAGTGTACTGAACCTGACCCAGATCGAATGGGCGCTCGTTCAGACAGCCCTGTTCATCGCGATGATCATTTCAGCCATTCCAATAGGAAAGGCGATCGACAAAATCAACAGAAAGGCCCCGTTGCTGCTCGCCCACTTGACCATAATACCCGGCGTCCTTTTCTTCGTCTATGGCAACTTCGCACTTCTATTCGTGGCAGTGACTCTGATCGGCATCACGCAACTCTTGTTCTTTTCTTCTTTCGCTTCTCTTCAAGCAGACCTAGTTCCAAGAGAAAAAAGAGCAAAAGTGATAGGATTTTCACAGTTCGTCAGCTATATTCTCATGGCGTTCGGAATGCTTGCGGGCGGTATCATCTACTCGTTCAACCCACAACTTCCGTTTCTCTTGATGATTGCATTGGTCATCCCCTCAGCACTGGTCATAGCACTGCTGGTGCACGAACCTGCAAAAAGAGAAGCGGGCTAGATTCTTCGGAGAACAACATTAGCCATTATAAGAACGAAGTCGCATTAATGGATACTTAGCACGAAATGGAGCAACAGATGATGCCCAAGGAGTATTGGGGTGAAATAAAGGACCCCGTTCATGGTTACGTATACATAACTAAAAAAGAAAAGACAGTCATCGACTCGTACCCAGTTCAGCGACTGCACAGACTTCGCCAACTGGCGGGCGCAGAATATGTTTATCCAGGAGCAAACCACACGCGCTTCGAACATTCCGTTGGAGTTATGCATCTAGCAGGCGAGGTGATCGGCAACCCGAACATCTCCGGATTGGTTGACGAAGATGAGGCAGAAATGATCAGAATCGCCGCGCTGCTTCACGACGTTGGCCATGGACCTTTCTCACATGTTTTTGAAAACTTGCTGACAAGAAAACTTGACAAGACGCATGAAGATCTTACAACTTGGATAATCCAGAAGAGCGAACTGCGCGACATAATTAGCAAAGCTGGATACAATCCACAAGAAATCGGAAAGCTGGCAGTCGGAAAGCTGCATAGACCGAAGAAAGCTTTTCTAGATCAGATAATAAGCAGTGCCGTCGACGTTGACAAACAAGACTTCATCGTCCGTGACACTCATCACACAGGAGCAGAGTATGGATACATCGACATCTTCCGGCTCATTCACACATTGGATGTTGTCGGTGAAAACCTGGCAGTGGAGATAGGAGCACTCTCAGCACTCGAATCACTGCTGATAGCTCGAATTGAGTCCTTCAAAAGCATATACTTCCATCGCGTCGGCAGAGCCGCACAAATAATGCTTGCCACGGCCATGGACAAAGCAAACGAGGAACTCGGTCTAACACGCTTCAAGACTCCCGAACAGTATATGGCGATGGACGACTACACGGTTTACACGATGCTGAAGAACTGTTCAAAATCAAAGAGAATAATAAAAGATCTTGAAAACAGAAGAATGCTCAAATGCGCCTACGAAAAAACATTCTACGAAAAGGACACAATGATTTCGAACATTTTCAGCCGCGAGAACTACAGAAGACAACTGCAAATCGAAATAGCAGAAGAGGCTGAAGTACCAACGGAAACAGTAATAATTGACGTGCCAACAGTCCCATCCGTGCCCTACGAACACTCGGTCCTGACAGAGAGTATGGAAATCCCAGTGTTCTATAAAACAGCAGAAGGAAAGAAAGTACCACAGAGACTGAGCGAAATCAGCAAGATTTTCGACACGTTAAGAGGGTTCATGAACATACTGCGTGTGTACACCACAGCGGAACAACGTGAAAGAGTAGGTGCAGCAGCCACCAAGATTCTTGGCAGAATTCCATCTTCAGCGAAAATATCTTATTGAAGGACGAAAAAGATGCAGTCAATCACGTTGAAGGGCCGAATAATCGTCGAAGGAAAATGCGAAGCTGAAGCCATAGTCAGTGCCAAACCAATCAGTTTTCTCGGAGGAATCGATCCCGCTGACGGAATAGTAGTCGAGAAGAATCATGACTTGCAGGGTGTGTGCATAAAAGACAAAGTATTGTGTTTCCCTCACGGACACGGTTCCACCGTTGGCAGCTATGTACTTTACTCCCTCTCCAAGAAAGGATTGGCACCAAAAGCAATACTCAATCAGACAGCCGATACAGTTGTGGTGGTTGGCGCAATAATCGCGAACGTGCCCATGCTAGATAATATTGACATCGGCCGGATACGAACCGGCGACACGGTTGAAGTCGACGCGTGTAAAGGTTTCGCGAAGATTCTGAAACGTAAAGAGGGCTAGCCAAAGCATGTACCTAACGAGAGAGGAAGAACGGATTCTCAACGGCGAATGCGGATGGGCGAATCAGACTTGCATGAAAATACTCGTTCGCTTAGGTGACCTTTTCGACGCGCAGAAATTGATTCCCATCGACTCAGCACACGTTTCAGGGGTTTCATATAAAACACTGGGCGATGCCCCAATAGAGTTTCTCAAAGCTCTTGCAGATTGTGGGGGAAGAGTGAAGGTTAAGACGACTCTGAATCCGCAGAGTCTCGATCCGAAGTATCTTGTCAAGAAGCTTCCTGAAAATCTTGTCAAGAAGCAGCTCAGCATTCTTGAACAGTTCGACAAAATGGGTCTAGCACAATCCTTGACTTGTACACCCTACTACCTGAGCAGGGTAAAACCTGATTCGCATCTGGCATGGGCTGAATCATCCGCAGTGGTCTACGCCAATTCCATCCTCGGCGCTAGGACAAACCGTGAGGGCGGACCGAGCGCCCTAGCGGCGGGGATAGTCGGAAAGACGCCCAACTATGGAATCCATAATCCTGAAAATAGAAAACCGGAAGCCGTTGTTAAAGTCGAAGCGAGACTGCGCGATGAAACGGACTTTGGTGCGCTCGGAATCCATCTGGGCAAGCTGTTACATGACAAAATTCCAGTGATAGAAAACCTGCAAAGACCTTCAGTGAACAAGCTGAAGCAACTTAGTGCTGCTCTTGCTACGACAGGTATGACGAACATGTTTCACTGTGGCAAGTGTCCGAAAAAACAAGAACTCGAAAAGATTACGGTTCAAGATTCAGACCTCAGACGTACAGTTGAGGAATTGTCAACCTCGCAAGCTAAGAAGCCAGATCTGGTCTTTCTGGGATGCCCACACTGCTCATTGAACGAGATGAAACAAATCGCCAGCCTAATTCAAGAGAAGAAAGTTGCTCCAGAAACCGAATTCTGGGTCTGCACATCGAGTCACGTCAAAAACATCGGTGAAAAATATGCCAAAGATATAGAGAAGAGCGGCGGCCACGTTCTGACGGGCGTGTGCACAGTCGTATCGTGGACAGAGAAACTTGGCATAAAAACGATTATGACTAACTCTGCAAAAACCGCCTATTACGCTCCTTCACTTTGCAAGGCCGAAGCAGTGCTTGCGCCAATGAAGGATTGTGTGAAAACAGCATTGAGAGGATAAGGTTTATTCGAGCGAAGACACAACTGCATGAGTACGCTGGGCTTAGAGCTCCGGTAGTATAGCCCGGTTAAGTATTCCGGCCTTTCGAGCCGGAGACCCGGGTCCGAATC
>CAZHZB010000032.1:0-4352 GCA_964537045.1 uncultured Candidatus Bathyarchaeia archaeon
TATGCAGAATATATCTGAGTCGTGAGGTCGATCTTGAAAAAAGAATGAAGCTCTGGAAACAATTCTCGCGAGTCATCTCTTCGGCTTGCGGAAGTCATAAGCCGTACCAACCTTTAGCGCGGCTTTCGAAACTCAAGACCAGGTTGAAAGTCAAGGCAGAGGTTCTCTCAGAAAGTGTGACGAGATTGAACTATGCTGCGGACATTTTCAGAAAGACCGGTGGGACACATGTTGCCGCGATCTACAAAAGCGACGGAAGTCTTCTAGCGCTGGCCGAGGACGTCGGTCGTCACAACGCAGTTGACAAAGTCATCGGCGCGTGCGTCTTGAAGAAAGTGGATTTCAGCGAAGTCTTTCTTACCCTTAGCGGACGTTTGACCGGCGACATTGTCGCCAAAGCTGCAAGGTTAGGTATTCCAGTGATAGGTTCATTGTCTGCAGCGATAGATTCTGGAATCAGAATAGCAAAGGACGTTGATCTGACCTTGGTGGGATTCGTTCGAGGCAAACGCATGAACGTCTACAGCTTCCCTGAAAGGATCATCTCGTAAGGATCGTCTGCGTCACTTGGGAAACAAGTTGCCTTTCCTTTTTTGAATAGGATTCGGTCCTTGGTCTTCTCGAAGGAGCCTAGAATGCTGGCGGTTAGGTTGTTTCGTTCCATTGTTTTCATGATTTGATGATCCGTTTTGGGATTGATGCTGGCTACGATGGTTCCAGTTGAGGACATTGAAAGCAGTTGTTCATCAGAGAGATGAAAACGTTGCTGCAAGATGAGCGCTTCTTTGCAGAAACGTATCTGTTCGAAGTCTATCCTGAAGCCGACCTTAGAAGCTTCAGCCATCTCGTTTAGTGCTGCTGTTAAACCTCCTTCAGTGGTGTCATGCATAGCATGGACATAACCTGTTTTCGCAAGTATCAAAGCTTCTTTGACACAGCTCTGCATGGTGACGAATTCTTGAAGTTCCTCTGCTCTCTTGGATCCGAAGATTTCTTTTGCGAATTCTTTCTTGATCAGTGCCAAGTTGACAGCCACTTCCAAGCCCAATGATTTGATGCAGAGTATCAGGTCACCCGGCTTGGCCTTTCCGGGAGTTATGAGTTTGTCTTTGCTCATGATTCCGTAGGCTGTGCAGACTCCTATCTCGTTTGTCAGTCCTTGATAGGAGCCTGTGTGTCCTGTTATTATTGTCATCCCAATCTCGTCAGCGGCTCTGCACGCTTGTTTCATGATTTTCAAGAAGGTGTCAGGAGTTGTCGTGGGCGGACCAAGAAGGTTTATTGCACAATACTGTGGTTTTGCCCCAAACAAGGCAACATCGGAAGCCGCGTAGTGTATCAGAAGCCACCCGAACCATTCTTTAGGTACTCCGATGCAAGGATCGGTTGAGACGACCAAATACTTATCATCGATCATGTGAACGCCAGAGTCAAACCCCGCCAACGGAGGAACGACAACGGTCGGGTCGTTCCTGATGCAATCTAACAATCTCTTCAAATTCTCTGTTGACAGTTTTCCCATGTCGATATCCCGTTTTGCATGCTCAGAAGCGGTATTCGAGTGTTCCTTTCTTGACTAGCGCGAAAAGCAGTATGGCACTTACGACGAATTCTACTGAAAGAAAGCTACCGTTGTAGACGGCGGGCCAGAGCCACAGGCCATATTCTGCAGGAAATGCATAGATGTTTGCCCAGACGAACACTCCTACAAAATAGTGTATCCAAAATCTGATGAAGACGGCCAAACCTGCTCCGGTGACAGCGAAGACCGCTGACTTTTTGTGAAACATTCCGGTTAATCCAATGACTCCAAAGGCTATGGGATATTCTAGGATGGCTTGTAATGGAGTAGCTATTATGTTGGCTGCGCCAAGAAGAATTATGTCTTCGAAGAGCGCCAGAACCCCGAAAATTGCTCCTGCGATGAGCCCGACTCGTATTCCTCGACGTAGCGAAAGCCACATCACAGGAACCATGCTGCCCAGAGTTATTGATCCTCCGAAAGGAAGCGTGAAAGGACGGACAGCGTACAGAACAGCAGAAAGTGCAGCAAATACAGTTATTTCTACAAGTATTTTGGTGTTCGAACTACTCTCACTTTTGTTCATGGTTTTCTCCCTCCGCCAGTATTATCTGGATCAGGTTATATGGGTCGGCGGTGTTCAACCGCCCTCTCAGCCAGGTCACATGCCCAGCTCCCCTTAAACCTATGAGGACAATTGTTATCTATCTGCATATTTACTTTTCCTAGGCATAGTTTCATATTGCTTCGCAGAGTTGTTGATGACCATGAAAACACTGCCAAAACTCGATATTCCAGCGATCGAAAAGAAGTGGCAGACGGAATGGGAAAAGAGTGGTACGTACCATTTTGACTGGAAGGACCACAAACGCCCCACCTTCAGTATCGACACGCCACCGCCCTATCCTTCAGGCGAGTTCCACGTGGGAACGGTCCTGAACTGGACCTACATTGATATTGTCGCCAGATACAAGCGCATGCGCGGGTTCAACGTGCATTTTCCGCAAGGATGGGACTGTCACGGTTTGCCAGTTGAAGTTGAAGTGGAAAAGCTGCACAAAATCAAGAAGACTGACATCCCTCCAGACGAGTTCCGCAAGCTTTGCGAACAACTGGTGAACGGGAACATAGCGGGCATGAAAGATGCCATGATTCGTCTCGGTCTTTCAATGGACTGGACGACAGAATACAAGACGATGGACCCGGACTATTGGAGACGGACTCAGCTTTCATTCATATTGCTTTACAACAAGGGTTTCATCTACAAGGGAACGCACCCCGTCAACTGGTGTCCCAGATGCGAAACCGCGATAGCCGATGCTGAAGTGCAGTATGATCATAGAAACGCAAGTCTTTATCACGTCAAGTTTGAGCTCGAAGACGGCAGTTTCCTCAAAATAGCTACGACAAGGCCAGAACTCATACCTGCATGCGTGACTGTAGCGGTTCATCCTGAAGATGAGCGCTACAAGAAGTACGTCGGAAGACGAATCAAAGTTCCATCAACTGATCGCACTGTTGAAGTCGTGGCCGATGAGATGGTCGATCCGAAGTTCGGAACCGGCGTAGTGATGATCTGTACTTACGGTGACAAAGCTGACGTAAAAACCGTCATGAAACATCACTTGCCCGCAATAATGTGCATAGACGAGAAAGGCAGAATGACAAAGAACGCGGGAAAATACGTTGGCATGCAGACTGGAGATGCTAAGAAGGCTGTTGTGGGAGACCTGAAGGCACAAGGACTAATTGACAAAACCGAAAGCATGGAACAGGAAGTGAGCATCTGCTGGAGATGCAAAACTCCGATAGAGATCCTTGAAAGAGAACAGTGGTTCATGAAAACTCGCATCTTGGCTGACAGAGTGGAGAAAAACGCTCTCGAAATCACATGGTATCCGGACTACATGAAACACCGTTTGATCGACTGGGCCAGATCTCTAGACTGGGATTGGGTAATATCCCGACAACGAGTTTTCGCGACTCCCATACCCATATGGTACTGCAAGAAATGCGGAGAGATAGTGCTAGCAGAAGCCGACTGGGTTCCAATAGACCCGCGAATTGAGGGACCGAGAATCGAGAAGTGCCCAAAATGCGGCGGCAAAGAGTTCAAACCTGAAAGGGACGTATTGGACACGTGGTTCGACTCTTCAATAACCTGCGCCGTGCACGCCGGATGGCCCGACAAAAAAGATTGGAAAAGACTTTTCCCAGCAGATATGCATACTTCAGGAGTCGACATCATACGCACATGGGCCTACTATCTGATGGTTAGACATCTCGCCCTCTTCGATGAAAAACCCTACAAGAGTTGTCTCATAAATGGCATGGTCCTTGGTACTGATGGACGAGAGATGCACAAGTCTCTAGGCAACTACGTTTCGTCACTAGAAGTTCTTTCAAAGTACGGTGCTGACGCTGTGAGGCAATGGGCGGCAGGCGGAGGGGCTACGGGTTCCGACATAGCTTTCAGATGGCCTGATGCTGAATACGGCTGGCGTTTCTTAATCAAGCTCTGGAACGCGTCAAGTTTCGTCAGCAATCTGCTGAAAGATTATGCACCAGCCGAAAACAACAGGCCGACGCTCCAGCCACTGGACAAATGGATTCTAAGCAAAACTGAACGGCTCACCGAAAAAGTGACGGATGCTCTGGAAAAATGCCAGTTCAACGTAGCTCTCGAGGAAACGCGTAGCTTCACTTGGCACACCTTCTGTGACTGCTACTTGGAAGCGGTCAAGGATCGACTCTACAGACCCGAGAAATACGGTGAAGAAAAGAAGAAAGCAGCACAGTACACGTTGCACAGAGTATTGGAAAGAATCGT
>CAZHZB010000032.1:4452-9079 GCA_964537045.1 uncultured Candidatus Bathyarchaeia archaeon
TAATGAGAATCGAAGTGAGTTAGAGTGAAGAAAGTCGGAGTCATAGGATGCGGCGTAATAGGCACACTCATTGCACAATCCTTTGCAGAAAGACTGATTCAATGTGACGAACTACTCCTTTACGACAAGGACATTGAGAAAGCTCGAAGACTCAGAGACTCATTGAAAGTGCCAATCACGCCTATGAGCAGTGTTGACGAAATGATCCGCGCAAAGCCCATCATCATCGTTGAAGCCGCGTCACAACAAGCAGTCAGAGACTACCTTCAGAAGATCTTGTCATCCAACATTGAAATGGTGGTGATGAGCGTAGGCGCACTTCTAGACATGGATGTGAAGAGTAAGAGGGTTCACATTCCGTCTGGTGCCATCGGAGGTCTGGACGCGATTTCTACCGCTGCTCTGGCAGGAATTCAAGAGATTACTCTGACTACTAGGAAGAACCCCAAGACTCTTAATTTGAACAACGTATCGGAGAAAACTGCTTATGAGGGATTTGCAAAGGAAGCAGTGAAGCTTTTCCCAAGAGAAATGAATGTAGCAGCAACCTTGGCGTTGACGGTAAAACCTCATGAAGTGAAAGTCAGAGTGATCTCTGATCCAAAAACCACTCGAAACGTTCACGAAATCAGACTCCTCTGGAAACATGGCAATATGCTTTTCAGATTTGAAAACGATCCTCATCCCGAAAATCCAGGAACGAGCGCGCTTGCAGCTTGGTCCGCAATAAATCTCATCAAAGAACTGCTGGAAAAGTAGTCTAGGGCATCATTCCGGTGCCTACATCCACCCAGATTTTCTCACCGATTTTTCTATACCCGATTTTCTCGTAGACTCTGATCGCGGGGTAGTTGTCAGATCTCACGAAGAGAGCTGCGGCGTCAGCCCGTTTCAAAGCTTCATGAGTAACAGCCGACGTGGCTAGCAGCGCGAAGCCTCTGTTCCTTTTTTCTGGAGCCGTATAGACTCCTCCTATCATCCATACTTGAGGCAACTGAATGAATGAGCCTGCATACGAAATTAGTTCGCCATTTTCGAAAACGCCGTAGAGGGGCATTTTTGCTATCCACTCCGCGTATCTTTTCATGTGTCGTCTTGGACGATCCTTCCTGCCAAGAAGAAGCTTGGCAAGCATGTCGGCGTCTTCTCTGGTTTGAAGCTTTCTGACCATCTTTGACTTGAATGTCTTGTGTTCGTTTCTTCTGATCAACATCCAGTTTTCAACGTAGGTCTTTGCATTGCGGTATCTCTCCACAACGGTTTGGAGGTGCTCGGGTGATGTGTGCATTATGAAGTTGTCTTTGGGGGCGTAGGCGATGAGCTTCTTCGCGGTGTCTTTTTCGCATTTTAGAACGACGCTTGGGACGTCAGTGGCCGTGTAAATCAAAATGTATCCGACAATCTCTTTGTTTTTGGATGCGATGTACATCGTTGTGTGATCAAATTCGTGTTGAATGTCATAGAAGGCAAAAACGTTCTTGACTACGTCAGTTCTCAGGTATTCAACAACGCGTTCTCGGTCTTCTTGGGTGATCTTCTCGACTGTTGTCATTGGATCATCGGCTGAGCAGTTTTCAGTGTGTGTCTCAGCTTTTTGTCTTTTTGACTTCGGCTATGAAGCTGTCGATCTCTTTCTCTGTGTTGTAGAAGTGTGGGGAAACTCGTATGCCGTTGGCTCTGGCTGAGACAATTATTCCTTTTTTCTTTAGTCTCTCAACTATCTTTTGCGGGTTCTTGATCTTGAAGTTCACTATCCCTGAGCGGCATTGTTTGTCCTTCGGCGTTTGAAGTTCGTATCCTAGATGTTCGATGCAATCGATGAGATGATCTGTGAGTTTCATGATTCTGTTTCTTACATTCTCGATTCCGTAGTGTAGGAGCATTTTCATTGCTTCAGTTGCAGCTATGAAGCTTATTGTGGCGGGTGAGCCTGCTTCAAAGCGGCTCGCTGTCTTTGAGAGTCTGAGGTCCCATATGTCCCAGAAGTCAACTGTTTCGAAGACTTTCTGGTCTACGCTTGCCCATCCGAGCATCGGTGGTTGAAATTTCTCAATAAGCTCATCTTTGACGTAGAAATAAGCCGCACCCTCTGGACTTAGCAGCCACTTGTAACACGCGCACGATAGGAAATCCACGCCATCTCTTGCCACGTCTATCGGCATCGTTCCGACAGACTGTATGGCGTCAACTACGAGGTATGCCCCGTGTTCATGGACTATCTCGCTGAGAACCTTCAGGTTGTGACGGAAGCCGTTGAAATACGAAACATGACTTATCGCGACGGCAACCGTTTTATCATCCACAGCTCTTTCCATGTCATCCAGAGACACTTTCTTTCCATCACTCTTTACGTAATGAACTTTCACTCCAAGGTCCTTGCGGAGCCAGGGGTACACGACAGAAGCGTATTCCAAATCTGTTGTGACGATTTTTGAACCCTTGGGACAACGTAGCATGATTGCCGCAAGACTCATCCCCATTGATGTATTTTCGATCAAAGCTATTTCTTCAGGTCGAGCTCCGATAAGTCTCGCGAAATATGGTTTCCCGTTGCGGTCACACTCTAGAGAAGTGTCCCCGAGCCTTAAATAATCGTCCGCGAATTGACGTATGACGTCCGCCACAGGTTTTGGAAGCGGAGAGTGGGCAGCGTGGTTCAAATAGACCTTGTTTTTCGTCACAGGAAATTGTTCTCTGATTTGTTCGACGGGGTCCATGGAGATTGCACCAGAGTCTAGTTCGATGAAACGGATGATAGCTGTTTAAGTATTGGGTCTTGGGGTTTATATCGCTTCTAGTTGACACCCGAGATCGCGAAACCGTCTAAGCACGTCCAATGCTTTCGGAGAAGTCTTTTCAATTCGTCCACAGTGCCCTCGACTGTTCTTCGGAGATGAGTAGGTTCTTGCGGGGGGGCATAAGGTTCTTCTACGTTGATCTTTTCGAGACCAATTACACCTGCCAGAAGCGCATACCAGCATTGAGGTAACACTTGCGGGTTGTATCCGCTTCCCGGCAACAGGACAAGTCTCCCTTCGCATACTCTGTCAGCTGTCTGTCTGATCACTCTTGACACCTCGAAAAAGCCATTCGTCGTTAGTGCCAATCCTCCGAGCATGTCTGCAAAATGTGAGTCGCTTCCACCATTGGCTATGATAATGTCTGGGGAGAACTCCTCCGCCAGTGGCACGAAAATCTCGTTCAGAGCATAGAGATATGTCGCGTCTCCTGTGCCCGGCGGCAAAGGCACATTGATGTTGTAGCCTATCCCTTCCGCCTCTCCAATCTGAGACGTGAACCCTGTGCCAGGGTAAAGTGTTCTTGGATCTTGGTGCAGACTTATGTACAGAACGGTTGGATCTCGATAGTAGATATCGCTCGTGCCGTTTCCGAAATGGACGTCGTAGTCGAGGATCAGGAACCGTTTGACTCTGAACTCTGCTCTCAGGTATTCCGTCAAGACGGCGACATCGTTGAAGAGGCAGAATCCTCCGCCATAGTTTTTTCCGGCATGATGGTATCCTCCTCCAACCGATATTGCTCTAGGTGATGTTTTCTGCATGACTGCTTTTCCGCATACCATTGCGCTTCCGCAGATGAGGAGTGCAGCCTCAAGAATTTGGGGTGTGATAGGTGTCTCTATGTCGTACGGTTTGTGGGCTTCTGCAAGATCAAAAATCAGGTCAACGTATTTCTCGTCGTGTACTTTCAGCAAATTCTTCTTGGATGCTGGTTGCGGTTGAATTAGTCTCACACGTGGGTCGGACAGTAGGCCATGTTCTTGGAAGTATTCCATCGCACTTGAGAAACGTTCACCTCTGAAGGGATGGTCTTGACCGAGATCGTACAATTTGAATTTGTCGTGAAAACTTATGGTTGTCAGATCAGGCAACTGGGTGGTCGCCCGGTATTGAATTTGTGTGACACTGATATAAGATTCTGCGTTGAGTTGCGCGTAGGAATAGAAAAAGAAAATTGGTGGTGGAAGAATCCTATGTTTCCTGTTTTTCTTCCACTTTGTTTTCAGTTTCTTCTGGCGTAGCCTCTGCGACCGTTACCGCTTCGACGACAGTTTCTTCAGTTTCTTTTTGCTCCGCAACTGGGGTCTCGGTGAAAAATTTGACTTCAGACTTATCAGCTTCGCTTACTTCGGGCTGCAATTCGACATCCTCGTCCAGTGAGAACTCGCCAACTGCAAGATGGTCTGCCGCGTCCTTGACTTCGTCCAGTTCCTGTCTTGCAGTCTCAAGTCCTAGAGAAAGAAGAGCGCTGTCTCTTTGGTAGGACTTGTTGTCTATCTCACCGGTCACGTGTCGAATCTCATAGTTTGCAACAAGAATCTCCAATGCTTTGACTTGTCCCTCAAGCTCAACAACTTTGGCGGCCATCTTTTCCAACAGACCTTTCTGCTGCTTCTCGATATCTGCCATGGCGTCGCTGATTTCCTTGTTGAATATGTCATGCGTGGACTGCGAGATTCTGCCGTTATTCAGCAAATTGTCCAAAGCTTGTTTCTTTTTCCTCGCTACGTCGAATTCTTCGTTTAATCTCCTAAAGGAATGCTTCCATGAGATCAATTTGTGCACCGTGCGAATCTCATCGTCAGAAGTTGCAAATAACGTTTGTT